>NZ_CABSJB010000033.1:0-29441 GCF_902477955.1 uncultured Turicimonas sp.
GGAACAGATAAACCGCAATTGGCCAAGGCCAAGCAATCCCCTCGGATAAACCGGTCGTAAAAGTAATAGTACCGTCCATTTAGATGCTCTCCTTTGTAACGGGGATATATCTCACGCTTGGATTTGTTCCGAGGTGAGGTTTCACACGGACAGTGTCCTTAACGTTAAGGAGCTTGCTGACATAAGAATTCGGATCATTGACGTCTCCGAAGGCCAGAGCGCCGTAACGGCATTTAGAAACACAGGCCGGATCTTCACCGTTAGCCAATTTAGTTTGAAGGCAGAAGTCACAGTTTTCAGCGACTTTAGTCGTTGGGTTAATGAAGCGGACGTTGTAGGGGCAAGCCGCAATACAGTATTTGCAGCCCACACATCTGTCCGGATCCATCGTGACGATATTCGTGACTTCATCTCTATGTGCAGCTTGTGTCGGACAAACACGAACGCAAGGTGCATCCAGACACTGCTGGCAAGAAACGCGGACGTAAACTCGTTCACAATCACACGGTTCAATCTTTCCGCAGTATGGACAGGCTGTTCCGGGAACTCTCGTATTTTGTCTTTCAAGGACCATACGATGAACACCCGGAGGCAGTTTATTAACTTCGCTACACGCTTCTACACATTCACCGCATCCAACGCACTTGTTCTGGTTGAACACCAAAACATAATGAGGATTGGAAGCTGCGGTTTTTTGTGCAGAGCCGGCTGCAGGTTGTCCTTTCGTCTTATCAGCCTCAGCAGCCTTTTGAGATTTATCTCCGGGCTTTTGAGGTGTTTCTGATTTTGGAGAACAACCGGCAAGCGTGAGAACGAACAGAGAACCGGCGCCAGCGCCTCTCAAAATTGTTCTTCTGTTTAAAGTACTCACAATGTATCTCCTTGGCGGTTTTAACCGCTTAATCTTCATAAGGGAGAGGTTGGTTCGGGATATGTCCCGAACCGTCCCAACCTTACTTGGCTACGACTTTGGTGTAACCGCCCTTGTCGATGATCTGTTGTGCCTTGGCAATGTAAGCTTTGGCAGTCTGAACGCGGTCAAGCAAGTAATTCTGTGCATGAACGCCCCAAGACCCATCTTTCTGAATCATTGCTGCAATATCATCAGCCTTGTCCAGCAGCAAACGTGCTTCGGTCTGATCAGCGGGACTTAAGCGGGTAACTTCAAGAAGTTTTCTGATGCGCGGAATGGCGCCTGCAACTTCTTCGTAACCTTCTTTGATCGGGGTCTGCCACTTCATCACTTCGCCGTAGACTTCTTTCTGATCTTGGTAAACGAGACCTTGATCAAGTTTAGAAGTAGCTTCGTTGTGACATCCCTTCCCTTCGAAGACTGTGTAGTCGGCGGGAGAATTTCTTGCACAGCTCCACATCAAATCTACAAAGGCATTGCCGTCTTCATTCTTAGCAAGAACGTAGGCTTTAACTTTGCCTTTTGGTGTATCGACTTCTTCCTGAACCATTGTGGAAGCAGCCGGATCAACATTGATCTTGTATGTATGCAGGCGTTTGAGAGCCTTTGGACCAGCAGCCTTTTGATCGGTTGAATAGTCATCGGCAGAGGCCATATTCGGCATATGGCATGCAATGCAGTCGATCTTGTCATGAGTATCGGTATGAGCGAAGACCTCGGCTTGCACGGTATGGCAGTCTTGGCAGCTCTGACGGATTGCCGGTTTAGAAACAACGGCCATCCAAGCAACGCCTTGTTTGCCCTTCGGATCGTGACAAGAAACACAGCTGACGCCTTTCTGAGAGTGCACTGTCATGAAGTGCTGATCGGCTTTTTCTTGATAAGCCTGCTGAGTCAGCAATGTCTTTTCTTTCTTAGTCAGTTTAGGCTGTGCATCTTTGGCAATGCCTAAGGACTGCATGAATTCCGGTTTTTCAGGAATATTAATCTGTTCAACTTTGTAGCCGCCTTCCTGGGCAAATACGGCAGAAACTCCAAACGCTGCCAAACAAGAAAGAGCTATAGTGGTTAATTTCGTAAGCATGGTATTTTCGCACCTATGTTGCGGAGCTTGAAATCTCAAAACCCCGGCATTCTTTACTAGAGCATTTCTGCTTCGCCCTGATCCATTTCCTCGGCCAAGAAGTCTGCGTAGGCATCTTCCAAGTAATCGGAAGAATAGAGATACAGAGAGCCAGCTGAGGTTTCGGCAACTCGAATATCTTTTGCCTTCGGATCCTTAGCGACCTTATCCAAAACATCTTGGATAACTTTCGGGTCGAGGTTGAACGGAGCAAACTCAAAGGAAAAAATTCCAACCGGTCTCGGATACAGCTGCGAGCTTTCACGAACCGTATTCAATATCAGCTGATAAGGATTGTTCTGAGCAGACATGAGTCTTGCGAAAGAACTGGAAAGAAGCGGCAGGAAATGTACATACCGTTTTCCGTCCCAGCTTTCGAATTCCTCAATGTTGTTCGGCCCTTTCAGAGCTTCAGCGTAGACCTCGTCGAAATATTCCGGAGTGACCTCTCTAAGTTCTGCAGGTTCGCCTTCTTGTTTTTCCAGATCCCGTACGCTCAGCTCTCCGTTGAACAGAGAGTGAAGCATTCTTCTTCTGGAAATCAGTCTGCGGCGTTCCTTACCTTCCGGACTATCGTCAGCAGAATTGCGCAGTTCTTTTTCCTTATAAGGAATAGTGTCAATTTCAGTCTTTGCTTCCTCTTTAGTCAGCATTTTCTGATTCGGAGCCCGTTCGAGAAACTCTGCCCGGAGCTCTTCAACAGTGACAAGTTGAACCTTGGAACTGTGTTCTGTGACTAAATCAACAAGAAATACGATGTCAGATTTGAACTGGCTGGTATTTGTTGAGAGTTTGTTTTCAGGACAATTCATACTATTGCTCTACTTTCCAGGCATTAAACCTTCTTTTTGCATGACAGGGACGACGAAGTCGAGCTGCATTTCTTTGTAGGCCTTTTCAGTCGGGGCTCCGGTCTTCGGATCCCAGTTAACCATTTCAAAGAAAATATCAAAGCTCTTTTCGATATCGTCTTTATCCATTCTGATCGTACCTTTCGTAAATGCAGGACGATTCTTCGGATCTGTGAAAATCCAATTCGGATAGAAGTCGTGTTTCTTGCGCATATTCAGCTCATTCATCTGGCGCATTGTGTAAGCGCGATGAAGAGTAAATGCTCTGAAACCGGCGTTGTCTAACTGTTGAGCAGTGTCCTTTCTGCCTGTTAAAGCACGATAGACCTTGCCTTCCATGTCATCGTCTCCGATATAGTTGTCAGACTTGTTCGGAGAGACAACCCACGGAGCCATCCAAGAGCAAAGACCTAACATATCATGAAGCTCTTTTCTGCAGATAACCCAGCGGAGGCGGCGCATCTTAGCTTCGTTTGTCGGAGTGTAGTCGCCGATCTCATCGACGGCATCACCGCTGCCCCAGAAGCGTTCGGCAATTGTCTTTTTGACGCCGATTGGCAAGCCGCTTCTTGTGAAGTTAACGGTACCGTGGCTCATCGGGTCGCGGTTGTACAGGCAGTTCAAAACAGTTCCGACCTGTCCGTCGTCTTCGTTGGCATGATGTTTCGGATGGCTCAAAGCCCAGTAGTTCGTAGACTTATCATTTCTCCAATCATCTTCAGGAATGCCGAAGTGATCAAGCATATAAGCAGTGCTTTCTCCGAGCCACTTGCCCATTTCGCCTTGTCTGTAAGCGATACGGGTGAAGAGATCCATTAAGAAAGAGGCGTCGCAGTCTTCAATCTTCTGCCATGGAATGGAGTTGTATTCCTTCTCCGGAAGTAACTTCTTCCAACGTCCTTCTACGTACATCTTCTTGAAGTCGCGGTGGAGTTGACCGTAGTTGCACCAAACACCAAGGTCATCCATCACCTGGATACCAACCATGGAAGCTTGGCGGGCTGCCGGCAAATCGCGTTTAGCGGCAATCTTCGGGAAGATCACGCGGCCGAAATACAGAGACATGCAGGTCTGTTCGGTCATCTTATTGATGTGGTAGCGGGCAGCAGCTTCATCATCTTCAACGATAGCGTAGCAGCGGAGCGGGCAGCCGTAGCAGCCGTTATTTCTAACCTTAATCTTCAAACCCTGCGGTTTGCCAAGGAAGAACTGGCTGGCGCACCAACGATAAGAAATGCGGTTAGGACTGCGCATATCTTCGGAAAGAATAATAGGCGGATTAGCTTTCTGCCACACATTACCCGGCATACCGTTCCAACGGCTTCCCGGTGCATAGAACTCAAACAGCGGATTAGGAGCAGACGGAACGACGTGCTGGTTCAAAGAACCGAACAATTCGATATTTCTTTCGTTGATCTTCTGCCACTCTTGTTTATCGGCGTGAATGTGAATCGGCTGGTCGCCGTTAACTACGACACCTTTGAGCTTCTTAGAGCCGAAAATACTTCCGATACCGCCGCCGGAGTGCTGACGTGCACTGATAAGAACAGACATCGGAACGAGGTTTTCACCGGCCGGTCCGATAACGGCTACTGAAGCCGTCGGCTTAGTCTGATTGGCAAGCATCTGTTGTGCGCGGCGAGTGCCTTGGCCCCAAATACCTTTAGCGTCTCTAATTTCAACTTCATCGTTGTCGATATAGAGATATACAGGTTTATCAGATTTTCCTTCAATGATGATGAAGTCATATCCGGCTAATTTCAACTTAGCTGCCAAATCACCGCCGATGTGAGCGCTGGCGATCATAGGGATCGGGTAGATAGTCGGATAGATAGTAGTGATGGAAGTACGGCTGGAGCAAAGAGCACCTGATCCGGAGAATGGTCCGGGAGCAATAACCAATTTGTTAGCTTCGTCTAAAGGCTGTGTCTTCGGAGGAACTTCATCCCAAAATACGCGGTAACCGATAGCTGTTCCGCCGATTTCATCTTTGAAACGAGGGAATGTCGGCTCCTTAGTAATCTGGCCGGTTGTTAAATTAACGCGGAGGCCCTGACCGGTATAGCCATATCTTTTTTGTGTGTTGTCCATTTCAGTTCCTTTCAGTTAATTAACCGTGGCAAACAGAACACTGTTTGGCGTTTTCTTCCGGCAGATAACCGTGAACAGGACGCTTGCCTGGTTCGCCGGAACGATCTTTCCAAGGCAGATAAACAAGAGCAGCGGCAGGACACGCTTTCACGCACTTCGGATCACCGTCGCATAAGAAGCACTTGCTGGCTTTTTCCGCTTCGCGGTCAAAAGTCATCATGTCCCAAGGGCAGGCTTTCTGACATAAACCGCAGCCGATGCACTGGTCTTCGACAACGAATCTTGCACCGGTTTCAGGATTGACTTGAATGGCGCCTTGAGGACAAGCATTTGCGCAAGGAACCGGGTGAGCACACTGGCGGCAGGTATCCTGAACCACAGTGGAATTGCCCCAAACACCTTGCAGAGGACGGTAACCGGAGTTGCCGGGTCCGTACCAAATATTGCGGCCGATCTTAATTCTTGCTAAAACGGGGTCGTTTTTGCCGTCGTTATATTCGGTACAGGCCATTTCGCAACGCTGGCAATCAACACAGAGAGAGGGATCGCCAACGATTAAACCTTCCGGTGCCTGCAAAATGATGTAAGGACGTGTTCCGGTTTGAGCTCGTACTTGGTTCATCGCAGCCAATGTAGCAGTCACGGATGCGACCTCGAGGAAACCGCGTCGGGTAATGTCTTGGGGTAAATTGACCTTGGACATCAAGTCTTTTAGATCAAACATAATTATTTTTCTCCTGGTGGAGGGACGAAAAACCGTAGTAATCCGTCATAGGGACAGCCTCTAAAACTCGAGCTTGCGCTGCTTTTTAGAAACTTACTGGCTTGAAGAGCGACAAAGATTATTTGCTTTGGAGGGACCAGCCGTTGCTGCCGACAGGCTTAATAGTCCATCTTGTGCGTAAGGAAGGGGTAATAAAGGAGAGAACAACAGAACAATCACGCTCGGAGGCGATGCATTGAATTTCCGAATTGTGATTGGTTCTTATGGAACTCATTTTATTTCTCCGCAACAATTAACTGTTGCCGTCTTGGGGAGTACTGCTGAAAACCTTTACATTTGTATGAAACGTAACAGCATGTTAGGGATTTTAACAAATAGAAATAAATAGTGAAGAGGTTTTAAGCTCCTTTTAACAATTTTTCCAGATAAAAAATTCATTGAATTTATATAATTTATCGAGTATGTTTGCATATTAATTAAAATATTTATATTAATTTCAAGTAGTTAATTACTCGTTTAATTTTTAAATTATTTTTCATATAACTCGAAAACTCGTGAGTTGTAAATTTGCAAATATCATCCTTTCGGATTAGCTTTGTTCGCAATATCGAAATTTCGAATCTAATATGAGGTATCTTTGCAATACTCCCGGGCAAACGTTCCTCAAGAACGGAAATAGAAAGGAACCTCAACTGCGTCAGGAGCTATAAACAAATAACAGATAAAACTCACATTTTCTGTGAAGCCCATATTTGTCCGTTTTGTGCATTCTGATTTTTCAACTTACGTCAGCAAACACTCCGTGCCTGCGTACAGAAACATCAATCTGAAAGAAAGGCCAAAGAAAGCAGCTTTAGTCCTCATACTTATCTCCTGATGATCGATTCTTTTTTTAACTGAGGTCATTTTCTGCCAGGAAACTGCTCGAGTAGTTTGATATAGATCAAACTTCGGTCATTTTTGAAATCCATAGGCAACCAGAAAAACAACAAGCGGCCAAGAACTTCGAGCTATAACAGCTCATATTTGCTGATTTCTTCACGGATTTACCTGTCTCTCGGCCTAAAATAACGGTTTTAGGTTTATTGCGTCCAAGTCATGAACGGAAATTTTGTACTCTATCCTTTCAGCCGTCCGCCATTGCCATTTGAAAAAGTCAAAATCACTTCTGCTTTGGCAAATAGTTTTGGTCTTGAGCTGGCGGAAGACGTTATCAGCCAAGAAAATATTCCACCCTATGATGTGGCAACAAGAGACGGCTGGGCTATTGCTACCGAAGATAAGCACTATCCGCTTAAATCTCCGGCAATCGTTAACGGCGAGGGGCCGAAATACTTGGAAGTCAATTCATACTGTTGGATCAACACCGGAGGATATTTACCGGAGAGAGCCGACGCCGTTGTTTCTAACAAAGAGCCGTCCGATCCTGAATTCGGTCTCGATACATATCCACTTGAAAATGTCTTACCGAAAGGAAGTGAATGGCAAAGAGGAGAATTAATTCTCAAAGCAGGAACCGTACTGGCCGCTGCGCAGCAGGCCCTTTTGTTTGAAGCGGGGATTCAAGAAGTAACCGTATACAAACGCCCCTCCGTTGCGATTTTAGCCACCGGACATGAAATTGTTGAAGCAGGTTCGGAGTCAATAGTCAAAAGAGGACGGCATTCGAGCAATGCCACTTATCTCTCTAATCTGCTGAATGGCTTGGGACTAACCGACACTGCCGTCTTTTTTGCAAAAGACTCTGCGGTAGAACTTAGCTCGAGGCTCATTTCGTTAGGTCAATATTTTGACTTTATCATCACCGTCGGCGGCACGGGTCAAGGCAAGAGCGATTTGCTTCGCAAATCAATCAAAATGTCCGGCGGTTCTTTGATCAAGGACGGCACGCGTTTATCCAGTTCCCTTCCGTTTGTATACGGAAAGATGAACAAATCGATTCTTATCGGCCTACCTGGTAATCCGCTCGGCTTTATTTGTTTAGCTCAGCGGTTTGTCCTTCCTCAGATTTGGTCTTCCTTCATGACAGCACCTTTTCCGGTGAAGAAAGTAGAAGCGATCATGGGCTTTAATTTCCAAGGAAAAGCCGGAGACATCTGTGTACAGCTTGCTCCTTTGGGTGATCATCTTATTGCCCTTCCGCTACAGAAAGGAAGCGGTCGTTCTGCGTCATTCAGAGATGCACAGGCCATTATTAAGAATCCAAAAGGACATCACTTAGAAGCAAACCAGCAAGTAGAAGCTGAACTCTTCTTCAACGGCCTTCACTTTTAGACTTCGGCTGTCCTCGCAGATAAGAAGAAAAATAGATCTCTTGTGATGAACCTACTGATTTTGACCAAAGAGAGATAGGACTCGTTTGGCTGTAAACAACCTGAGCAGTGCAGCTCACTTCAATAACAAAAGGACGGTCTTTCAATCAAGTTGACCGTCCTTGTGCTGAATTAGGTTAAAGAATTAGCTTCTGGCCTTTTCTTTAGCGGCATTTTCGCCAGCGATCCTGCCGAAAACGAAGCAATCAAGAAGGGCATTGCCGCCGACTCTGTTAGTTCCATGGATACCGCCGGTAATTTCGCCTGCTGCATATAAACGAGGAATCGGAGTTCCGGTGCAGTCCAGAACTTGAGCCTTGGTGTTGGTGTTCAATCCCCCCATCGTATGATGAACGGTCATACCTGTGTAGCAAGCCCAGAAAGGTCCTTTTTCAATCTTTCTTGTGAGATTGCGCGGTGCCTTATGGAAGTCAGGATCTTCCTTGTTTTTGATAATAACGTTGTTATATCTGTCTACCGTCTTCTGCAAACCTTCAGGATCCACGCCCATCTTCACAGCCAGTTCTTTAATAGTCGGAGCTGTCCATGCTTCGTTGATTTCAATGCCTCTTTGAACTGCATCATGTACGGCGCTGTTGTATGACTCATACTGATTATTGTCAACTACCGTGTAACCATAGCGTTCGGGTGTGCCTAATACTGCATCACGGATATGATCGCGTCGAGCACCTTCGTCAACGATACGGTTGCCTCGTTTGTCTACATAGATAGAGCCGTCCACATTGGTGTTCAAGATAATCTTCATCTTCTTACCGGCAGGTGCTCCCGGGGTGGACTGAATGAAGTCCATACCAATCAAATATCCGCCGATTCGATTTGCAGCCATCATTACATCACCGGTATGTCCGGGAAGATTGTCAGTGCCGAGTCCGGCAGTTCGCGGATCATGCAGTTCTCTTAAATACTGATTGCCGGAGAATCCACCGCTGGCCAAAACTACGCCTTTCTTAGCCTCGATATTTAAGACTTGTCCTTTGCTGTTTTGAACTTTTACGCCTAGGACATCACCGCTCCATGGCTGTTCGCGGTAGATCTCAACAACGGAGAAACCGGTCTTAAACGGAACGTTTTCTTTCTTCAAGGCTTTTGACAAAACGCCTGTATAACCGATACCTTTCGGAACTGCAGGAGAGTGTGCGCGTGGATAGAGGCCGCCGAACATTTGATGAACTGTCGGCTTGAATTCCATTCCTAAGCCTTCAAGCCATGTGATTACGCTATAGGCGTTATCACAAAGGACTTTGACGCGGGCAGGATCACCTCTGAAATCGCCGGCTGCTAAGGTTTGAGCGGCATGCTTTTCAGGAGAATCTTCAATATTTTGCTTCGGTTGACGGACCGGGTCTGCGGCATTAATTTGGCCTTGAGCTGCCATAGTATTACCGCCGGCAAAAAGCAATTTTTCAATAATTACTACTTTTGCTCCGTTTTGTGCAGCCAACAATGCAGCAGCCATACCAGCTCCGCCGCCGCCAACTACAACAACATCATAAGATTCGTCCCATTGCTGAGGAACGTACGGATTTGCAGGATTTGAGGTCTGTGCAAGAACAGATCCGGAACCAAAAGCAAGAACACCGGCACCCGCTGTCTTGAAAAGATTTCTTCTGCTAATGTTAGACATAATTAACTCCTTGAAGATTTTGAGAAAAAACTTCCCCTGAGAGGACCTTTTCAGCCCCCTGTGAATTAAATTAACTATTTAAAAAACTATTGAGAAATAAAGCGTTACGCCTCTATATGCGACATAAACTCTCTTAGTTGGATTAGGTCTCTGACACCGACTTTGTTATAGGCATTGAAGCGATGAGTTTCTACGGTTCTCTCACTCAGTCCTAACCTTTGAGCAATCTGGTAGTTCATCAATCCGGCATTAACCAACTTCAATACTTCCTTTTCTCGTTGAGTTAAAGCATCGTAGAATTCCTGGTACCTGACCAAACGATAATCCTTATGCCGTTCTTCATTATCAGTCTTCACGGCTCTTTCAACAGCTTCAAGCAGAACTTCCGCTGACACAGGCTTTTTCAGAATATCAACAGCACCTTTTCTAAAAGCGGTAATAGCCATGTCTACATCTGCATGAGCGGTAAGAAAGATGATGGGCTGAGAATAACCTTCATGCGCCAGCATTTCCTGAAACTCCAAACCATTCACCAAAGGCATCTGATAATCCAAGATGATGCAGCCGGGAACTTCAGGATCGTCCTTTTTCAAAAACGAAGCTGTGTCAGAATAAAAAGTGACAAGCCAGCCTTCAGTCTTGAGGATGAAACGGATTGCGTCTCCGAATCCTTCGTCATCATCAACAATACGAACGATTGAATTTTCCTGAAGTTTGCGGTCGATCACTTTTTTCTCCCAAAAGACTAAAAGTTATGACACACACCGAACGCTGTCGTTAAACGAGTCGCCTTGCTTTCAGCATTCTTGAACATTCCTGTTCCTCTGGCATAGCTGCCTACTGCATAGAGCGAGGTTCGCTTGGACAATGGATAGAGGTACTTTAAAGAGGCGACCCAACGATCACCGTCTCTGTCGGCATCTGTCTTCATGCTTTCGCCTTGCCATTTTCCCATATTCCACTTGAAGGCGCCAAAGAGTTTTCCTCCGCCTACAGGATAGCTGCCGCCGATGACGAAGGAGTCAGATCTAAAGCCCTTCCTGCTTTCTTTGACTTTAGCTGCATTTCCAAAACCCAAATCTTTGGCATAAAAAGCATTAGGACCGCCGCTCAGGTTTCGAGAATTCCAAACATGCTGGTATCCGAGGTTTAGACGGAACTGTCCGAACATCTTATATGCCGTCAAGAATAAGTTATAAGTCGGCTCGGAATCCGCGCCATTATTGGCGCCGGCCTTTCTGTAATCAATCACTGTAAACACAGTGCCAACGCTGAAGTCAGCTTGCTTGTATTGGGCCGATAGACCATAGTAATGATTGTTTTTACTCCAAGTATCCTCATCAGAGGAGATGCCGTTTGAGTATTGAGCAGTTAAAGTAACTGCATTGCTTGGCTTTACTTGGTAAGTGACAGAATTGTTGAGCATCCCCGAATTCACCAAGGAACCAATAAGAGCCGCATCTAAGAAGTTGCTTGCCATTGGATTGGCGCCCATCTTTGGAAACTGCCCAAAGTATCCTGTGGTACCCATTAAAGAACCCGAGCGGCCGAAACCCAATTCTCCCCATTTTCCACCGACGATCAGTAAAGAGTCTCTGTCGAAAAGCACACCGGCGGTTTGAGGAGCTCCGTTATTCACTTTGATCCCTTGTTCCAAGATGAACTTAACGTAATTTCCATTCCCAAGTTCCTCTTTTCCGGTCAGGCCCCAACGACTGGCTGCATTTCCTCCCGAGACGGCTTGAACACTAGTCTGCTGCCCTTTGCCTTTCATAACGCCGAAACCTGTATCCACAACGCCGTAAACACTCACCGTGCTTTGAGCGTAAACGACCGGGACCGCGCACAGCAAACAAAAGGTTAAAAACTTGTTTGATATTCTTGGCACCTTTTTCTCCTTTGTTTTGAGAACTTCCATGGCTCCAAGATAAAGAAAGTGTCACTTAGGAACCTGGTACGTAGGTACTAAAAAGGGTGTAAGTCCTAATAGGCCGGTATGAGATCATAGAAGCAGTGATATGGAGATCTTTATGCCGAAAACTCTCTTGCTTTTATTGCTGCCTTTGGCTTTGTTATCTGCACCGGCACAAGCCACTTACGTGGTTGGTCTCGGGACCGGTGCTATGTCCAGCAACGAACAAGAGTTCTTTGAAGCAACAAAAAAATACCTGGAACAAAAATTCGGTACGAATGAAATCCAATTCATGCAGCCGGTGTCTCTTACGCACTTAAAGAAACTGATAGAAGAAAAGAAAATCGAGTACTTCATTTCCTCGGCAGGCTTTGCGAGCTCTCTTTCACAAGACGGTGTTCGCGAACTATTAATCTACGCTCCTACTAAAAAGGGTACGGATAGAAATGAATTAGGTTCCGTCTTTTTAACTCGGCAGGACATGGCCGTTCGCACCCTTGCCGATTTAAAAAACAAACGCTTTACCTCCAACAATCCTGAGGCTTTTTTCAGCCATATTGTGCCGTTAGCGGAAATCAGTTATGCAGGGTACGATCCGAAAAAATTCTTCTCTTCCGTGTCATTCCTCAATAAAAATCCCGAAGATCTTCTGCAGGCTCTAATTGACGGAAGAACCGATGTCGTAGCGCTCCCCGGATGCTATTGGGAGACATTATCCGCACAAAATAAAGGAATTCGAGAAAAAGTAAAACCGGTGTTAGTGTCCGGTACATCTCCTTGCACCAGCTCTACTCGAACCTTTCCGAATTGGACTTTATCTTCTACAAAAAACAGCGATGCTGCCTTCACACGCAAGTTAGTCACGGCGCTTCTCGAGATGCCATTTTCTAAAGGAACCGCTTCATGGTCGGTTCAAATGGATCTCAGCTCAATTGACGGTCTTTTCAAGGAGCTGAAGATAGGTCACTTCTCTGACTATCGGCCCTGGACTCTCAAAGAAATGCTTCAAAAGTACAGTTTTGCAGTCCTGCTTTTTGCCGTTTTCCTATTGGCCCTGCTTTCTCTGACGCTCTTCCTTTACCTCAAATTAAAAAGGAGGTCGGAACAGCTGGTAGCTACGTTAAGAGCCAAAATCAAAACCGATCGAGCCATGAAAGAGGCCGAAGCGCGTTTGATGGCGTTGCAAAAAATAAGCACCATCGATCATATGAGTTCAATGATTGCCCATGAACTTCCTCAGCCTTTAGGA
The DNA here is from genome assembly GCF_902477955.1 of uncultured Turicimonas sp. Taxonomy (NCBI): domain Bacteria; kingdom Pseudomonadati; phylum Pseudomonadota; class Betaproteobacteria; order Burkholderiales; family Sutterellaceae; genus Turicimonas; species uncultured Turicimonas sp. The sequence goes on from NZ_CABSJB010000033.1 coordinate 12,821, forward strand.
GCCGTCCAAGCTTATGCCGAAGGACTTTTGCGGGCCCAAAACAAGCAGGCCTTAGACAGCCAGACGCTGACGGAAATGCTAATAAAAATAATTTTTCAGACCAAGAAAGTTGAAGATATCGTCAACTCGGTCCGAAATTACGCAAAAGAAAGAAAGTTAAAGAAAACACCGTCGAAAGTTAACGAAACAGTATCGGAAGCTATCCAAGATTTTCGCTTTGCTTTTCATTGTGATAATTTGGCAATCAATTTTTCCCGATCCAATGCTGAGCCGGTTTGCAGTTTGTCGCCTTTGGAATTTGAATTGGCAATCTACAATCTGCTTAAGAATGCCAAGGAAGCTCTCGAAGCTCAGAATGTTAAAAATCCGGAGATCACTGTTGTGGTTAACGAGGACAAAGAAAGTTGCAGAATAGCCATTGCAGACAATGGCTCCAAGGTCTCAGATGATGAACTGCAAAGAATCCAAGTGTCCATGTCCTCTCGCAAAAGTGCAGGATTAGGAATTGGGCTCTCCATCGTGAGATCCATCATTCAGAATCACGGAGGAAAATTTTCGATCAAACGAACTGAACTTGGGACAGGAATTACCTGCGAAATTACTCTTCCGCTTTTCAAAGCAGATCCTGCTCAGGAAATCGAACCTGACCGAACCGTAGAGGCTCACAGAAAATGACTTACAGGATTAAGCGGTCAGCTTGTAAAGACCAACAATCTGTGCGGAACCGACGATAAAGCCGTCCATTTCTCGGAGAATTTCTTTTCTTTGAGGAGGACGTTCAAAAGACAATTCGGTATTAAGTGCGTAAAGCTTAAAGAAATACCGATGTGTGCCGATTGGAGGACGAGGGCCGATATAGCCTACTGTTCCTCTGTCGTTCAAACCTTCCTTGGCTCCGGGAATTTGTGAGATGTCCTGGCCTGCCGCCAATTCCATAGGCTGCGAAGGAAGGTTATAAACAATCCAATGAGTAAAAATTAATTTAGGATTTTCCGGATCAGGAGCGTCCGGATCCTCCACGATGAGTACCAAAGATTTCGCAGCCTCAGGAATGTCAGAAATTACTAACGGAGGGGAGAGATCTTCTCCTTCCTGAGTGTATTCAATTGGAATAAATCCTTTGTCAGCAAAAGCCGGAGAAGAAATCTTCATCTTTGGTACCTCAAGTTTGACTACGGTCTTTGTGCAATCTCACGAGTCTTAGAAGATTTAACAGCGCGGACAATACTGTCAAGCATCACTGAAAGTTCCTCTACGATATTGGAGGCCGTCACAATACCGCTAATCTTACCTTCCTCATCAACTACAGGAAGTCTTCTTATGCCCTGTTCCCGCATTCTGGCCAGAGCATCGACCACACCTTCGGAGGAGTGAGCTACAGAAACCGGTGCAGACATGACTTCATCGACCACGAGAGTCTTAATATCTTTTTCCAAGGCCACTACTTCGATCGTAATGTCTCGGTCTGTCAGCATACCGATCGGGCGTTCGTTCTCATCAACAACCACGAGACTTCCGACATGCAGTTCTCTCATTTCTTTTGCGCAATTAAGAAGCGATGTGCCGGAGGGTATTGTTGCAACCTTATGTACAGCCAAATCGCCGATCTTCATTGAGCGAGCTCTCATATTTACCTCTTACACTAAATAATCTTTGATTATCCGAATAGTCTACAAAAAATCTGTTGCTTTTTAAGCAGTTCCCGATAACTCAGCCGATAAATACCACACTAAATGTGGACACCTTGAGAGTTCCCGGGTCTCAGTTTCTGCAGAGCGATCTTTGAAAAGATAATTATTTCTGTTCCTTTTCTTCTTGCGGTTGAGCCTTCAAATTAACGAAATCAAAAACTTCCTCATCCATCAGATGAGAAGGTGCTACGCGGCCTAAACTCTTAAAAATATTTTCCACTCGGCCCGGGTGCTCTTTGTCCATTTTTTCAATCAGTTCTTTCATTTCTCGACGGCATTTGTCATCGGCTCCGCAAAGCTTCGGAATGATGTCGTAGTTTTGAACCTTGCACCAGCGCTTCAAGTCTTTTTCGCGAATATAGATCATCGGCCGGATAACAATATGCTCCTTGGCATCGCTCAAAAGTTTTGGCGGCATCGACTTGAGGCGTCCGCCGTAATACATATTAAGAAGCAACGTAGAAACCACATCGTCCATGTGGTGTCCTAAGGCAATCTTTGTAACCTTCTGCTCCTTGGCAATACGATAGACAATGCCTCTTCTCAAACGAGAACATAAAGAACAAAAGTTTCTTGGATCTTGATACTTGGATTTAACAATACTAAAAGTATCCTGATCTTCGATAAGGTATGGAACACCGATTTTCTTAAGATGGTTAACCAATTTATCAAGGGGAAAATTGGGAAGATGCTGGTTCAGACAAAAAGCTAGAAGTTCAAACTTCACGTTGCTTCTTCCCTGCAGTCTCACCAAGGCATCTAAGAGCGCATACGAGTCTTTGCCTCCGGATACGCAGACCATGACCTTGTCGCCGTCTTCAATGAGATTGAAGTCGATAATGGCCTTTGCACAGAGTCTGACGATTCTTTTTTCCAGTTTTCGATTCTCAAAAGAAAGTCGCTGACGTGTCACCAAATTTTTTTTATCTTTCGCAGGCTCTATTTCATCCGCCGAAGTTTCGCCCGACGGTTCTTCGGCCATCACAGAAAGTTCGTTTTCTTTTTCTTGGAGGGAATCTACCGCTTTAATTTTGATCATGCTGTTCAACAAATATCTCTATTCCAAAGGATGCACCGTCTGTCAGGACATCCAATTTTTCTGTCTTAACTTTTACTGCCTTAACCATGGGATTTGAGAGGATATGCTTAGCCACCGATGCAGCAAGAGTTTCCTGCAGATCAATGTGACCTTTTGAAAGGACTTCTTTTATAGAACCGATGATTTCTTCGTAGTTGTATACATTGGATAAATCATCCTCGACCGGAAGATTTTCAACCCATGCTTCAACATTAAATCTAACAGATTGTTTTCCTGTTCGTTCAGAGTCATAAGCACCTATCGCAACATCCAGGACATAATCTGTCAAATGTATTTTGCGGTATTTGCCTGAACACAGAAGAAAATCTTCTATCCGCATTTATCGTTTTCCTTCGCTGAGTAACATCACTGCTTTGATTTATGCCACAATCTAATGCATGCGATGGATTCTTACTATTTTTATAGCTCTCTGTATTCTGTCGTCTGCAATTCCTTGGCTTCAAAAGCTCGGAATCGGACGGCTTCCGGGAGATATTAACTTCAAAATGTTCGGAAAAGAAATAAACATTCCGATTGCGAGCACTATTCTCATCGGAACTGTAATTCTTTTAATCGGCAAGTTACTTTGAGAATTTTTCAATTAGCAAGCATCTTGCCTCGTCGACCATTTTCGGCACATCCTTTTTATCTTTAACTTTTGCGACAATTTCCTTCAAGTCTAATTGCCTAACTGCCTCAGCAAGCTGTTCCCAATAGTCTCTCTCATCTTTTGAAAGATCAGTGTCATAGCAGTCAAGCAATTGTTTAAATCTTTCAGGCCTTCTGAGTGAATCTGTCTTCTTCAAGAAGAGCAATTTTTCAGAGGCAGAAGATGAAACTTTCGGAACCTTCTTTTCATAAGTTTTGGCCAAGACTGCCAGTTCAGAGTATTCCTTCGGCAGTCTAAGAGCTTTCAAAATCTTGTTTAGATCTTGAACAGGAACCTCTTCTAAGCTCGCGACAAATCTTTTGAGCCTCGGATCCTCACTTTTGATCTCATCGACTTTTGCTAAAACAGATGGAGAAAGCTTCCAGGCAGGGAACGCCCTCGCCAAGTATCCTGTGTTTCTCAAGACTTCAAAAAATCTGGAAGGTTTAGACTCTTCAAGCGCCCGCAAAAATTCCTGGGTAACTCTTTCTTGGACTAAGTTATCGGATTCTCCCGACGAGACGATAGTCTGCAGAAGAGTCATCGTTTCCGGGGCAATAGAAAATTCCGGCAGTCTTGCAGAGAATCTGGCGACCCGCAGCAATCTAACCGGATCTTCTACAAAGGCATCACTGACATGCCTCAATACTCGATTTTTTAAATCTTCTTTTCCGCCATAGCAATCAATTAGAGAGCCGTCTTCATCAAATGCCATGGCGTTAATAGTCAAGTCTCGTCTTAGAAGATCCTCTTCTAATGTTACGGAAGGGTCGGCATGAAATACAAAACCGTGATAGCCCTTTCCGCTTTTTCTTTCTGTTCGGGCGAGCGCCAACTCTTCTCCGTTCTTGGGATCGATAAAAACCGGAAAGTCCGCGCCAACGGGAATAAAACCACGCTTAACCATTTCTTCCGGACTGGCACCGACTACGACCCAGTCCTTGTCCTGAGGCGCGATATCAAAACCCTCTTCTTTTAAAAGAGTATCTCTGACCCAACCTCCAACTATGTATCTTTTCATGGCTCCAACGATTCTTGAAATCTTTTGAATTTTTGAGAAATAATACATAACTGCCTTGTTAACGAACGAATTCTGAACTCAAAATGCCAACTTCCCCCTTCAAGACCAATCTGCGAAAAAAGCTCAAACAAGTTCGCGACAGCCTTCCTATCGATCCTTGCGTATCGACAGCTGTCATTGATAATTTAAATAGTTGGATGACAGGGCAAAACTACTCCATCGTTGGTTTTTATCTTCCAATTTTTCACGAAGTTGATTTAGCGCCGTTCATGGCTACCTGGCTTGAAAAAAATCCGGGAAAAAAAGCTGCAATACCGGTCATTGAAAACAGCCAGATGTTTTTTGCCGAATGGTCTCCGGAAACAAAACTGACCAAAGGCATTTTCAATACTTTGGTTCCGCAAACCATCCGAAAAATTACTCCAGATCTTTTACTTATTCCCTGCCTGGGTTTTGACAAGTCAAATTACAGGCTCGGTTATGGAGGCGGGTGGTATGACCGTTATTTATCTCAGACAAATCCTCGGCCATTTACTGTTGGAATAGCTTACTCTCAGTGCAGAATTGAAACTATTGAGCCTGAGGAAACCGATATTCCACTTGGCCTAATAATCACGGATGAAAACAGAAACTAGGGAACTTTTCGGATTTTGACCGTCCCGTAAGAGGCTACATTTCCTCGGGCTAATGAAGAAGTCGGAACGTCTTTGACCAGTGTATTTGAGCAGCCTCCGACATCCTTATTCGCTATGGGGAAAAACATTCCTCCGTGACACACTGCCACAGCACCGACTGCGACATCCTCTGACAGCTCAACAGTCGCGACAACAATTCCTCGGGAGTTATAAAGTTCAACTTTTTCACCGTCCCGTAAGCCAAGCTTTTTTCCGTCTTCTCGATTGATTCTGACTTTTTCGGAGACTTGAGGCCCGTCAAAAGTTGCCTCTAGATTATGGAGTTGGCTATGCAGGCGATCTGAGGCTTTGAGGCTTACTAGGAAGAATTCGTTTTCAGCGGCCGGCAGCTCTTCAGGTCTGAAATACATGGGATATCCGCGGCAATCTTCATAGCCGAATGAATCAATGGTCGGACTGAAAAGCTGGAACTTGCCGCTTTCAGTTCTTAGGGGAGTCCCTTTCGGAGAGCTTATGAAATCTGAAAAAGCAACATACTCTGCTTCTTCAGAAGCCTCCGGATACAACACGTATCCTTGCTTCCAAAATTCTTCAAAAGCCGGAAGCTCAACGCCAATCTTCTTATTTGCCGCCAATGTATCGTTGTAAATTTTTCTGATCCAGCCGGCTTCATCTAGACCCTCGGTGAAAGCTTCTTTCAGTCCCAGTTTTTCTGCCAAAAGCTTATAGATTTCATAGTCTGATTTTGCTTCTCCTGGAGCCTCAACGGCTTTATGCATAGCGACTATGCCATCATTGGCGTAGGTACCTATTCCTACGATGTCGTTTCTTTCAAGTGTGGTTGAGGCTGGCAGAACGATATCAGCATGTCTTGCCGTCGCACTCCAAACATGGTCAGATACAACGACAGTCTCAGGAATGCTCCATGCTGTCTTAAGCCGATTAGTTTCGGGCTGATGAGAAAATGGATTACCTCCGGTCCACATCACCATTTTGACTTCAGGATACTTAACTTTTTTGCCGTTGAAATCAATAACCTTTTCAGGATTCAAGAAACAATCTACGAAAGAAGCGACCGGTATCTTCTGAGAAAATTCTTCAGGCTTTTTGTAAAGCCAAACCGGAGCAACTCTAGAAGAAATTCCTCTCGGTTGTATTCCTTTTCGAACAGGAACACCTCCGTCAGAATAATGGTAAGTTGATCCAATTCCTCCGCCCGGTAAACCAATTTGTCCGAGCACACAGGCCAATGCGTATGCCATCCATGGAAATTGCTCACCGTAACGTGCTCTCTGAGGCCCCCAGCCAATCATCAGCATCGTCCGATGAGTTGCCAAATCTTGGGCGAGATTACGAATGATAGAAGCTTGAATACCGGTTTCTTCCTCAGCCCATTCTGAGTTTTTTTCGACGCCGTCAGTTAAGCCCAAAATGTAGTTTTTCAGTTCATCGAAACCGAACGTATATTTATCCAGAAAACTCTTATTCGCCATACCGGCTGTAATGAGCTCATGCATCAATGCAAGCATCAGAGCGGCATCTGTACCGGGCTTTGGGGCTATCCAATCATTCTCAAGAAACTTTGAAGTCTCGGGACGAACGGGATTTATGCTGTAGGTCTTGATGGAGGAAGATTTGAGTTGATCTAAAAATTTCTGTGCTCGATGAAGCGGTGTCATCCAGTCGATGTCTCCGGTGACCAACGGATCGCATCCCCAAAAAACAATTCGTTCACTGTGTTTGAGAATATTCGGCCACGCCGTACTTTTCGGAATGGAGCTGCCGGCAACGTAAGGAAGAATAGTCGCAATGGCACCTGTCGAATAGCTGTTAGCGCATTCAACAAAGCCTCCGCAAAGATTCAACAAACGTTGCTGTAAGGTATGTGCGCTATGAACCAGACCAGAAGACTTCCAGCCATAAGAGCGCCCAAACATTGCCGCAGGTCCAAAGTCTTTATAAATTCTTTTGATCTCACCAGCTACCAAGTCAAGAGCTTGATCCCAAGTGACCTGAACCCATTCATCCTTGCCTCTTTTTTCAGAACTGGCGGGACCGTTCTCTAAATATTCCTTGCGAACATAAGGATGCAGAATTCTGTTCGGAGACGTTTGAAGTTTAACTAGCTTTTTAAGATTCTTTGATGGAGCAGAATCTTTCTCGAACGGCTGCACATCAACCACTCTGCCGTCTTGAACGATCGGGCGAAAAATTCCCCAATGACTGGCTGATATCAATTGATTACTACATACATCAAGTGGTTTTATCTTCTTCTCCGCCGACTCCATCGAACCTTTCCTCCCTACAAATCAGCCCAACCAGATTTGATTCTGATTGGGCAGCTTCGAAAACTCTTATAAGTTATTCTTCTTCATGCATTGCCAAGCGAATAGCTTCAATCTGCTCTTCCGTTACTCCGTCAGAAAGCTTGCAGTAGCATTCTTGGAAAGCTTTAAGTCCGTTTGCCTTGAAGCAGCAAAGAAGCTTGCCTAAATCTCTGCCGTTCTCTAAACAACCTCCTGTCATAAGAACGTTGCCTTTTTCGTCTTGAAGGTTGAAATAGAACATCCCGTCCTTCTCACGATACTGTTTGAATTTAGGGCAACTCTTCTTCTTGGCTTTCTTCTGTTCAGCTTTTTCTTGGACCGGCTTGAATCTTCTTAAGCCGACGGCATTTCTTACTTCTTCAATCAATGCCTGACTCATTGGTCTCAAGCGGGCGGCGCCTTCCATAAGAATATCTTCCACAACCTGTGGGTTTCTCATGAGTTCTTCGTACTTAGCGCGCTTCGGACCAATTTCTGCGTTAATCTGCTTGAATACGATTTCTTTTGCCTCGCCCCAGCCGAGTCCATCTCTCAATTTATTAGCGAACTCTTCTTTTTCTGACGGTGTGGCGAATGCATCATAAACCTGAGTAAGAGAGGTAGAACAAGGATCTTTTGGCTCTCCCGGTTCTTTACAGTCTGTCACCACCTTGAGAATAGCTGCCTTAAGAGCTTTTTCTCCGCCTTCAAAAAGAGGTATGACGTTGTCATAGCTCTTGCTCATTTTTCTGCCGTCCAGGCCCGGCAACACAGCGACTTCTTCATCAATAAAAGCTTCCGGCAGCGTGAAAATTTCTTTTCCGTAGAGCTGATTGAAACGCTGAGCAATATCTCTGCACATTTCAACGTGCTGGATTTGATCCCTGCCGACCGGAATATAGTTGGCATTAAACATCAGAATGTCGGCAGCCATCAAAATCGGATAGCAATAAAGCCCCATAGACACATTGTTGTCAGGATCTTCCCCGGCAGCAACGTTGTCGTCTACTTTTGCCTTATATGCATGAGCTCTGTTCATCAATCCCTTAGAAGTGATGCAATTAAGAATCCAATTCAATTCAGGGACTTCTAAGATGTCGCTTTGGCGGTAGAAATGAACATGATTAGGATCTAACCCGCAGGCAAGCCAGGTTGCAGCAATTTGCATACGGCTCTTTTCAATTCTGTCAGGATCTCTGGTCTTGATGAGAGCATGATAATCAGAGATGAAATAGAAGCTCTCAGTATTGGGGAGCTTTGCTTTTTCAATCGCTGGTCTGATGCAACCAACATAGTTACCCAGGTGAAGGGTACCGCTGGGTGTGATTCCCGTTAAAAATCTTGTTTTCATAATTCAGCCAATTCTTCTAGATACACCGTTGAGGAATTCTATATCGAAAAATCTACTTCAGTAACGCCGAGGGCCCTCTCTTCCCTCCAACCTTCCTCAGTACCATTCTCGAGTTGGGAGAAGTAAGAAAAATAGCGGTTTTTTGTGTTCCTGGAATGGACTCGCTCCATCTACGCAGAACATCTTTCCGCTAAGTACTGAATCAACATTCTGACTCCAACCGGTAGAGAAACCTCGTCTTGGATTGTGAAATCGGTTTTATGGTGGCCGTGATGGTTACAGCCGAATAAAAAGTATCCGGCCTTTCCGCCTCTGTCACGTACTCGCTTAATGAGCCAAGTACAATCCTCAGAAGCTGCTATATCGTTGTAATAGGCAACTCGATCAACTGACTCAACCTGCTCAGCAATTTTTTGAAGTCGGAGAGAGATCTCATGATCCGTTTCCAAATTAACAGCCGACCCAACCGTCTCAATTCGAGCCTTCACATCAAAAGCTTCTGCAGCAGAATTTACGATCCTGCAGACATGATTGACCATATACTGGTCAAGCTCTCCTGTCTCTCCTCTGGTTTCAATTTCCATTACTGCGTGTGCCGGAATAACATTTCGGCTTTCGCCTGCAATAAGCTTCCCAACGCAAACACGAGTCAAGCCTTTGCTGTGCCGTGGAATCCCAGAGATGAGTGTTGCAGCATTACAAGCCGCCAAGAGGGCACTTTTTCCAGCTTCCGGATTTGATCCGGCATGAGCAGGAACGCCTTCAAATGTTACGTTCAGTTTCGATGTCGCCAAAAAACCTTTCTCGCATATTCCGACTTCGCCTAACTTGCATTTAGTGCCGATATGGAAACACAGCAGTTCATCAACATCGTCCAAGAAGCCTCCGTTTGCTACGGCCAAACCTCCACGGACCCCTTCCTCTGATGGTTGGAACACAAATTTGAATTTTCCACAAAGATTCTCTTGATTTTCAACTATCCATTCAGCGACTGCCAACAAAATAGAGGTATGTGCATCATGACCGCAGGAGTGCATCACCATTGGTATTTCGGAGCAATAGCCTCCTACGACAGCCTCATGGGTGGCATCGTGACTTTCTTGGACCGGAACGGCATCAATATCTGCTCGTATTGCAATGGTTGGCCCTGGTCTGCCGGTATCAAAAATTCCTGCAACACCTGTGTAACCTTGAGTCTTCTCGATGAAAGTTTTTGGGACTCCATGCTCGAGCGCTCTTTGTATGGCTGTTTCTACTTCCTGCTCATCGCGTCCGTGAACAGAAGACCTATCCAAAAAATCGCCGCCTAATTGAAATTCAATCTGAAGCTTTTCCAATCGCTTCGCTATGAAGTAGGTGGTTTCAAACTCCGTCCAACCCAATTCCGGCCGTTTGTGGATTGTCCTGCGATCCGCAATCATCTGTGTAACAAGCTGAAGAGGCAATTCTTGCATGGTGTTCTTTCCGTCACGATGTTCAAAGTATTTAGCTTAATCTTTTGAAAGGTCTGGCGTTCAAGGTCTTCGGGTATTCCTCCATCAAGAAAGTGCTTTAGCGAGCTTTGAAAAAATTCTCTGAGACAAATTTTTATTTGGCGAGGAGATGGTAAGAACTCGAGCGCAAAAAATCCCATCCTTTTAGTGAGGAATGGGATTTTTTTGATCTATGGGAAAAATTACTTATCGAGTCCGGCAGCCTTTCTCAATTCAGCAGCCTTGTCGGTACGTTCCCATGTGAATTCCGGTTCTTCTCTTCCGAAGTGGCCGTATGCGGCTGTCTTGCTGTAAATCGGACGCTGCAGATCAAGCATTTTGATGATGCCGGCAGGACGAAGATCAAAATGTTCGCGAACTAATTCAGCGATCTTTTCATCAGGAATAACGCCTGTGCCTTCCGTGTAGACCGTAATATTGACGGGTTTTGCAACACCGATAGCATATGCAACTTGAATTTGGCACTGACGTGCAAGTCCGGCAGCGACAATATTCTTCGCGACGTAACGGCAAGCATAAGCAGCAGAGCGGTCAACCTTAGTCGGATCTTTACCGGAGAAAGCACCGCCGCCGTGCGGGCAAGCGCCGCCGTATGTGTCAACGATGATCTTACGGCCTGTTAAACCGCAATCGCCCTGCGGACCGCCGATAACGAAACGGCCTGTCGGGTTGATCAAGAACTTGGTGTCCTTGAGCATTTCAGGCGGGAATACCGGACGAATGATTTTGTCAATAACTGCCTGAACGAATTCAGGCTTCATTTTTTCTCCGTCGCTCATCTCTGGAGCATGCTGAGTAGACAGAACAACGGTTTCAACGGAATCAGGTTTGCCGTCAACATAGCGCATTGTGACCTGGCTCTTAGCGTCCGGACGCAGATAAGGCATTTCACCGCTGCGGCGCATCAAAGACTGCTGTTCAACAAGTCTATGGGCGTAGTAAATCGGAGCCGGCATCAATGCATCTGTTTCATCGCAGGCATAACCGAACATCAAACCTTGGTCACCGGCGCCTTTTTCCAAAGGATCGTCCTGAGCGTTGTTGACGCCCTGAGCAATGTCAGGAGATTGTTTGTCGTAAGCCACTAATACGGCGCAGCCTTTGTGGTCAATACCGTAGCTGCTGTCGTCATAGCCGATTCTCTTTAACGTAGCGCGAACGATGTCAGTGTAATTGACGTTGGCTGTCGTGGAGATTTCACCGGCCAACATAACGGTACCGGTTGTACACAAAGTCTCGGCTGCCACTCTGGCGGTTGGATCTTGTTCAAGAATGGCATCAAGAATTGCGTCGGAAATCTGGTCTGCCACCTTATCAGGATGGCCTTCTGATACGGACTCAGAAGTAAATAAGTATTCGTTTTTAGACATTTGCTGTCACCTAAAAAAATATTTAACACAAAGGAGACAGCGTCATTGAAGAGCTTCTTCAAGACGCTTTAGCGGTTATTTAGCCTTCCGGCAGCGCTCCGCAAGTTGTCCTTTAACTCAGCGCCCGAGAACTATAATCTTTCGCAATGCGAAATACAATCCTAGTTCTTACGTAGAATTGGACTTTAACAGAAAAATATTTCAAAGAACTTAAAAATGGCGAAGAAAAAATCTGCTTTGAACCGTTTCTTTTCTCGGTGTGCTATTGCCATGATGAAGTCAACCTCCGGCTGGAAACAGTCCTCCAGAACCAGAGTTGCTAATTGGCTTGCCGCCGTAGCATGGTATGCCATACCGAAAAGAAGAAAAGTCACACTCCGCAACCTGGAACTGTGCTTCCCGGACTGGCCGGCAGAAAAGAGAGAAGAAATCGCAAAAGGCGTATTCCGAAATCTCTTGAGAGCAGCCATTGACCATAGCGTCCTCATTAAGGGTACGCGTGAAGAAGTTCAAAATTACGTTAAGTTTGAAGGGAAAGAAGAGTTCCTAAAACTGACTCAAGAACATCCGGTCATCGTGGTCACTCCCCACTTTGTTGGCTTAGACCAGGGAGGAATCGGCATCAACACGTTCTATCGGGGCTGCTCTCTTTATCAGCCGCAGTCCAATCCGCTTTGGGATAAGGTTTTCTACGATGCCAGAAAAAGATTTTCCAACCCTGTCCTAATCCCGAAATCCAATTCCGCAATGAAGGAAGTAATTCGCGCTATCCGTTCCGGTTTATCTTTTTACTACCTCCCGGATATGGATCACGGCAAAAGAAACTCCATCTTTGTTCCTTTTTTCGGCGTCCCGGCCGCCACTCTCCCAATGGTCTCAAAGCTCGCTAAACTGACCAAGGCCAAAGTCATTTGGGGAATTGCGGAAACAACTCCGGAAGGCTACACCATGCATCTCTCCGCCCCTTTGGAGAATTTTCCTACGGATGACGCTGAAGCAGATACCCTCCGCATAACTCAAGAATTGGAAAAATTTATTCTGAAACACCCCGATCAATATCTGTGGTCGCACAGAAGATTCAAAACTAGGCCGGACGGAGAACCCTCCGTATACGAAAACCTGTGAAGAACCGCGTCCAAGGCCTTAAAATAGTCGTTTAACTCCCGACTTTTCTAAGAGGTCTTCGTGAAGATTAAGTTTTCAAAAATGCAGGGTGCCGGCAACGATTTTGTCGTTATCGACTCGACCAAAGAACAATTCAGCTTGTCGCCGGAAAATATTAGATTTTTAGCCGACAGGCACTTCGGAGTCGGTGCTGACCAAGTCCTAGTCATCGAGAAAACCGCACTTCCAGACGTTGACTTCAAGTACAGAATTTTCAACCACGACGGCGGAGAAGTTGAACAGTGCGGCAACGGCGCAAGGTGTTTTGCCCGATATGTTCACGACAAAGGCCTCACGGATAAGAAGAAAATCAAGGTAGAAACCGTCAAAGAAATCATTGAACCGGAGTTATTGGACGATGGCTCTGTTAGAGTCATGATGAATACTCCTTCTTTCCGTCCTTCCGATCTGCCGTTTAATCCCAAAGGCCTTCCCGAGAGAGAAATCAACGGAGAAAAGCAGTGGGCCGTGTCCTTTCAAGGAAAACTTTGGTGGTTCTCTATCTCCTCCATCGGCAATCCCCACGTCACTATTCAAGTTGAAAATTTAGACGAGACTCCGATTAAAGAGCTTGGTTCTTTCATAGAAAACCACCCGGCCTTCCCTGCCCGCGTAAATGTCGGTTTCCTTCAAATCCAAGATCCTCATCACGGTAAATTCGCCGTATGGGAAAGAGGAGCCGGACAGACTTTAGCTTGCGGGACGGGAAACTGTGCCGCTGCAGCAACCGCTATCAAAAACGAGGCGATGGAAAGTCCTGTGACGCTGGAAAATCTTGGCGGTATCTTAACCCTTGAATGGGAAGGAGAAGGGATGAATATTTACCTCCGCGGTCCTGCCGAAATGGTTTTTGACAGTGAAATCGAAATATAGATGAGGCGCTATGGCAGACGATATTGAACTTCCTGAAGGATTTGATCCTGCTCAGTTTGTCAAAGATTATCTGTTGAAGAATCCGGAATATTTCCGTACTCATTCAGATGTTTTTTGCAGACTGGTACCGCCGCGCCAAAATCGAGAAGGGACTCGAAGCATTATTGAATGCCAAAACGAAGTTCTAAGAGCAAGTCTCACGACTTATGAACTCCGTGAGGAAGAAATCGCCGCGCGTGAAAGGGAGCTGGAAAGAAAACAAGCCGGCTTGTCAAAATCTCTTCTTGAGATGGCGGTAGCCCTCGTCGCAGTCACAAAAGACTACCAGATCCCAGGAATCCTATTGGAACAATTCAAAAAGTTCTTTAAGGTCCAGCACGGCATCCTTCGTCTTTGGCTTTACCGTACGGAATTTGAAGGGCAGGCCTTTACCAAGCGCTTCTCTGAAGAGGTTGAATCAGAGATCTCCGAAATGCCTGAAATGTTTATCGGAGAAAATTCGGGTTCGGAAATTGCCTCTTGGTTCGGTGTACCAATCTCCGAAACCAAAGGAGTCATTCTCATTCCAATTAAAGCGCCAAATGGGATAACATTCGGTGCAATTTGTCTAGCTTCGCCTGACGTTTCTACATTCAAGGCCCCTGACGTTCAAGATTTCTTGTCAGGTGCGCTGCCGCTTGCTGAGGCAGCCTTGCTGCGTTTAACCAGATAACTCATATGAAAACTAATATTCCTACTTTAATTCTTAAACCCGGAAAAGAGCGTGCTCTTCTCAGAAGACATCCGTGGGTTTATTCCACCGGCGTAGCTAATGTAAAAGGGAAACCTCAGAGTGGCGACACCATCAAGATCGTGGACAACAAAGGTAACTTTTTAGCCTGGGGTGCTTATTCTCCCGAATCTGCCTTACGCGCCCGCTGCTGGTCGTTTAACGAACAGGATGTCATCAATGAAGAATGGATTCGTGCACGCGTATTCGAAGCTATTCGCGCCCGCGATAATCTCAAGAGCCGTACCAATGCGATTCGCTTGATCTTTGGCGAGGCCGATTTCTTGCCGGGGCTCATCGTTGACCAATACGACACACAGTTGGTCACACAATTTCAGGCTGCAGGTGTAGAAAAATGGCGTCCTGAAATTGGAAAAGCCTTGACCGATGCCACCGGATTTACACAGGTTTTCGACAGATCTGACGCAGCTACACGCGCCCGCGAAGGCCTCCCGGAAAGAAAAGAAGTCCTTGAGGGCGAGGAACCTCCGGAAAAAATTCAAATCAATGAAGACGGAATTCTTTACGGCGTAGATGTCCGTATGGGCCATAAGACCGGTTTCTATGTTGACCAGCGAGACAATCGCCGCCTTGCACGCCAATTAGCGGAAACCTTCCGAAAAGTTCACGGCAGAGGCATGCGTGCTTTGAATTGTTTCTGCTACACCGGCGGCTTCTCGCTTGCTTTAGCTAAAGGGGGTGCTGAAGAAGTCATTTCTATCGACTCTTCTGCCGATGCCCTTGAAATGGCTAAGTCCAACGCCAAACTCAACGGATTTAACGAATCTCAGATGAAATGGGTTGAGGCTAACGTCTTCGAGCAGCTCAGAAAATATAGAGATGCCGGAGAAAAATTTGATTTGGTGATTTTGGACCCGCCGAAGTTCGCTTCCAGCCACCACCATGTAGAGAAAGCCGCCAGAGCATATAAAGACATCAACCTCAATGGATTGAGACTCTTAAACGAAGGCGCCCAGCTTTTGACTTTCTCCTGCTCAGGTGCAATTGACGTCGACTTATTCCAAAAAATCGTTGCAGGTGCGGTAATTGATGCAAAGACTGATGCATGGATGATTTCAAGACTGGGGGCAGGATCTGACCATCCTCTCTTAATGACTCATCCGGAAGGCGAATATCTGAAGGGGCTTCACTTAGTCAGCCGCGGCGCCAATACCGCCGGCTAACAAAAACCGACAAAGAAACGGGAGCTGCAAAGCTCCTTTTTCTTTTGTCCGTATTAGAAATAGCGAATCGGACCGCTCAAATTCTTCAGCAAGGCCAGAACACTCAAGGCCGCAGACACGCTGGATTTTGGATTGGCTTTATCCGGCTTGCTTTCAAAACTCAATGTGGCATTTAGAGTCTCGGAACGCACGCGGATAATATGTTCATTACTGGTACGGCCAGGCTCAGAAACCAAATTAGCTCGGATCTGTTCAGATTCAGACGCTAATTGAGTTGCAATGGCAACATTGACGTTCTTCGGAAAACCTTTAATAGCGTCTTGTGCCGTACCGTCAAAGGCAATTTCTCTCTCCGTCTTCGATAGAAGTCTTCCGTGCAGTCCCGGCGAACCTTCAAGTCCTTTCGGATTTTTGCATGTTTCGATTGAGACTGAATACAGATAATCAGAAAAGCTCAAGGTCTGGAGAAAATCAAGGCCGCCGATTGCACCGTTCGCGACATACAAAGCAGCTCCCGAAAGCTCAGCCTCAGCTTTGACTTGTTCAAGAAAATGATTATCGGCCAGCGCACCAATAGAAATAGAGACGTAGTTTTTGCCGTTCTTTAGGACAGGAATACAAGTTTCTTTGACCGCGCCGCCTCCTGCCAGCTCAACGACATATTCACCGGCGCAAGCAAGAAAATCTTCAAAATCAGTTTCTACCTTAAGTCCAAACCGTTCTTCAAAAGCATTTTTGCTTTTTCCTTCTCTGCCGTAAACGCTGATGAGCTCCCACTCATTGCCTAACTTCCAAAAATTTTGTACAAAAATCGAAGCTAAGGCGCCGCATCCGATAAGAGAAACAGTTCCCATAATGTTTCCTTTAGGTTTTACGGTTAATCTTATCAGACCGACCCGTAAAACACCGTCCTTTAGGACGGTGATATAAGGGTCGAATATAATAATTTTTTCAGTAAGGCGTATTCTGTTGTTCAATGTACTGTTTGATAATAGAAATAGGTGCACCCCCACAACTTGCAGCAAAATAAGAAGGAG
>NZ_CABSJB010000034.1:0-28071 GCF_902477955.1 uncultured Turicimonas sp.
ACCGCGGTCACAAGAAACCAGTTCTCTTGTGCGACGAATGCCACGAATTCAGAGAACTTAAGGTTCCTTAATTCAAAGCAGAGCAATTAAGTCTCATCTATGCTCCTTAAAAGACGAGACGGATTGAAACTCTAAGTATTTGATCGGTTCTAATTTTCTCCTCGCAAGAATCTGACTGAAAGAAGTATTCATTTTTTCTCCTGCAGAAGAGGAAGCGGCGAAAGGGGTGGTTGTTTTTGTTGCTTCCTCTTCATTTCATTATTTAATAACTTTTCAGCAAGCTGCTCTTGGCGTTCATTGTGAAAGCCTCAGAACCTTCATCGCTCGAAAGTTGAAACTCTCTAGGTATCAATATGAAAAAACTAGCTATTGTCCTTTGCATGGCAGCTGCAGGTTTATCCGGTA
This sequence comes from uncultured Turicimonas sp., assembly GCF_902477955.1. Lineage (NCBI taxonomy): Bacteria > Pseudomonadati > Pseudomonadota > Betaproteobacteria > Burkholderiales > Sutterellaceae > Turicimonas > uncultured Turicimonas sp. The sequence continues at coordinate 406 of NZ_CABSJB010000034.1, forward strand.
TGGCCATGGCAGCAGATAAACCTTCCGTTTTGGTCGTTTTAGCCCCCGGCTTTGAAGAAGGAGAAACCGTGGAAATCCTCGATGTAGTTCGTCGTGGTGGTTTCCCGACTGACAGCGTCAGTATCGCCGGCGAAATGGTTCCTGGCGCTCATAACATCACCATCAAAGCTGATAAAGTTTTAGGCAACGATCTCACACCGTTTAAGAATTACGACATGATCGTTCTTCCAGGCGGATGGACAGGTGTTGATAATATGCTTGCTGACGAAAGACTTCTTGATTTAGTTCGCCACTATGACCAGTCCGGCAAGTTTGTCGCTGCAATGTGCGCCGCTCCTAATGTCTTGGCAAAGGCAGGCGTTCTCAAAGGAAAGACAATGACTGCCTATCCGGGCAAACGCACTGAACCTAACTATAAAGATGCCAAATATGTGACAGACGTTGTGGTTATTGACGGAAAATTAGTTACCAGTCGCGGTCCCGGAACGGCTCTTCCATTTGCTTTTGCATTGGTAGATGTTTTAGGAGGAGACAGTACTTTTATTAAAGGTCGTTTCCTTTATGACGAAATGAAAGCTTGGCCCGACTGGCAAAATCCTGCGAAAAACAAATAATTCGTCTCTCAGGTTAGCAGTTCGAATGTGAAAACTGCACTGAAAAGTCTCCTTGGATAATGTCCCGGGAGGCTCTTTTTGTTATTAGGACTCAGAATTTTGAATATCAATTTCTTCTTCCTATGCTAAATAACATTGTGGGCACGGATGTTGTAATTTATTTTTGAAAAAAGGCTCTCATGGTTTGAAAACGTCCGGCCCCTCGTTATAATGAACGGAATTATTTGCACGCCAAAAGCGCGTCTCTTTTTTTTTTCTTTCGGGATTAAGGATGACGAAATTCGTATTTGTGACTGGTGGTGTTGTTTCTTCTCTTGGTAAAGGAATCGCAGCCGCCTCCCTAGCAGCAATACTTGAATCCCGCGGCCTCTCAGTAACAATCATCAAAATGGACCCCTACATCAACGTGGATCCGGGTACAATGAGCCCTTTCCAGCACGGGGAAGTGTTTGTTACGGAAGACGGCGCGGAAACTGATTTGGACTTAGGCCACTATGAGCGTTTTATCACTCCAAAAATGCATAAGGCCAACAACTTCACAACAGGTCAGATCTACCAGAACGTGTTGAGGAAGGAAAGACGCGGTGAATACCTCGGCAAGACCGTTCAGGTCATCCCTCATATCACCAATGAAATTCAAAACTTTATCATTCGCGGTGCTCATGCAGCCGGAGATCCTGATATCGCAATCGTTGAAATCGGTGGTACCGTCGGTGATATCGAATCTTTGCCATTCTTGGAAGCCGTCCGTCAGATGTCCTTGAGACTAGGATCAAATAACTCCTGCTTCATCCATTTGACATTGGTTCCTTATATTCCAAGTGCCGGCGAGTTAAAGACAAAGCCAACTCAGCACTCCGTCGGAGAGTTAAGAAAAATCGGTATTCTTCCAAACGTTCTTCTCTGCCGTGCAGACCGTAAGATTCCGGAAGACGAAAAATCTAAGATCTCCTTGTTCGCCAACGTTCCAATCAACGCTGTCATCTCCGTTTGGGATGTAGACACCATCTACAAAGTTCCAATGATGCTTCATGAGCAGGGATTAGATGCAATTGTCTGCAAGACATTGGATATCAACCCGAAACCGGCTGATTTGTCCGCATGGGAAGAAGTGGTAGAGAAACTTGAAAATCCAAAAGACGTAGTCAAAGTTGCCATGATCGGTAAATATGATTTGGCCGACTCTTACAAGTCTTTGAATGAAGCTTTGATCCACGCAGGCATCCATACCGGCCACAAAGTCAAGACTACATTTATCGAAGCCGAAGAACTCGAAAAGAATGGTACTGACTGCCTCAAAGAAATGGATGCCATCTTGGTTCCGGGCGGTTTTGGCAAACGCGGCACGGAAGGCAAGATTTTGGCCATTCAGTATGCCCGTGAAAACAATGTTCCATACCTTGGAATTTGCTTAGGTATGCAGCTTTCCGTAATCGAATTTGCACGTCATGTATGCGGGCTCGGCGGAGCTAACTCAACTGAGTTCCAACCTGATACACCGCATCCTGTCGTGGCTCTCATTACCGAATGGCAAGACAGAACCGGCAAGAAGGAAGTTCGGACTGAAGACAGCGATCTCGGCGGAACTATGAGATTGGGTAAACAGGAAGTACCCGTTAAACCCGGTACAAAGGCTCACGACATTTATGGCGATGTTGTTGCCGAACGCCATCGTCACCGTTATGAAGTCAACAATTCTTACTGCGATCAGTTCGAAAAGAACGGTCTGGTTATCGCTGCACGTACGCAGGGCGAAAACCTTCCTGAAATCGTTGAGCTCCCGCAGAATGACTTCTTTGTCGGCGTCCAGTTCCATCCGGAATTTACTTCTTCTCCGCGTTTCGGCCATAAGCTCTTCAATGCTTTCATCCGCAGCGCTGCTAAATATAGAGACGAACACCACAAGGAATAATTTTTAATGAAACTTTGTAATTTCGAAGTCGGTTTGGATAAGCCGTTTTTTCTCCTCTCCGGTCCGTGTGTGATCGAAAGCGAACAAATGGCTTTGGATATTGCCGGCAAAATGAAAGAAATCACCGATAGACTGGGCATTCCTTATATTTTTAAAGCAAGTTACGACAAAGCAAACCGCTCTTCGGATGCAAGTTTTCGTGGGTTAGGAATGGATAAGGGACTTCAGATTCTCGAAAAAGTAAGAGAACAAATTGGAGTTCCCGTGGTAACTGACGTTCATACTGCTGAAGAGGTTCCTGCGGTTGCAGCCGTTGTAGATGTGCTTCAGACACCGGCCTTCTTATGCCGTCAGACAGACTTTATTATGGCTTGTGCAGTCAGCGGAAAGCCGGTAAATATTAAGAAGGGCCAGTTCTTGGCACCTCACGATATGAAGCAGGTTGTGACGAAAGCCAGACACGCTGCGCAAAAGGCAGGTCTCTCTGAGGATCGTTTCATGGTCTGCGAAAGAGGTGCCTCTTTCGGCTATAACAACTTAGTCTCCGATATGAGAAGTTTGGCCATTATGAGAGAGTGCGACGCACCTGTGGTTTTTGACGCCACTCACTCCGTCCAACTTCCCGGTGGTCAAGGAACAAGCTCCGGAGGACAGAGAGAATTCGTGCCTGTATTAGCACGCGCGGCGGTGGCTGCCGGTGTCTCGGGTCTCTTTATGGAAACCCATCCTAACCCTGCCTGTGCTAAGAGCGACGGTCCTAATGCCGTGCCGTTGAATAGAATGGAAGAGCTGTTAGAAACTCTTGTGGCTCTGGATAAAGTAGTAAAGAACAATCCGGTATTTTTAGAAAATAATTTTCGTTAAATTTTATTGAGGACAATATGAGTGCAATTGTTGAAGTACTTGGCCGTGAGGTTTTAGATTCCCGCGGAAATCCTACAGTCGAAGCTGAAGTTGTATTGGAAAGCGGGGCTTTCGGCCGTGCTTCTGTCCCCAGCGGTGCCTCTACAGGCAGCCGTGAAGCTATCGAACTCCGTGACGGAGACAAGTCCCGTTACCTGGGCAAAGGTGTTCTCAATGCCGTAGCCAATGTGAACGGTGAAATCAGAGACGAATTGATTGGCGAAGAAGGTACCGATCAAGCCTTGATCGATCAGATCATGATTGAACTTGACGGTACAGACAACAAGTCCAGACTCGGTGCCAACGCAATTTTGGCTGTTTCTATGGCGGTTGCCAAGGCTGCAGCTGAAGAAGCAGGGCTTCCTCTTTATCGTTATTTTGGCGGCACATACGCTACAACCTTGCCTGTTCCGATGATGAACGTCATCAACGGCGGCGCTCATGCCAACAATAACCTTGACATTCAGGAATTCATGATTATTCCTGCAGGCGCTCCTTCTTTCAAAGAAGCTCTTCGCTACGGTGCTGAAATCTTCCATACATTGAAAAAGATTATCAATGGCAAAGGCATGACAACTGCTGTTGGTGACGAAGGCGGTTTTGCTCCTACATTGCATAGCCATGAAGAAGCCATCGAATTGATCGTTGAGGCCATTGAACAAGCCGGCTACGTTCCCGGTAAGGATGTATTCATCGGTTTGGACTGTGCTTCCAGCGAATTCTATGAAGACGGCGTTTACAACCTCAAAGGTCAAGGTCAGACACTTACTGATGACGAATGGATTGCTAAGCTTCAGGAATGGTGTGATAAGTATCCGATCATCTCCATCGAAGACGGTATGGCCGAAGGCGATTGGGAAGGCTGGGCTAAGCTTACCAAGGCTTTAGGCGATAAGGTTCAATTGGTTGGTGACGACCTCTTTGTGACTAATACAAAGATTTTGAAAGAAGGCATCAAGAAGGGTACAGCCAATTCCATTTTGATTAAGATTAATCAAATCGGCACATTGACTGAAACTTTCGCAGCAATTGAAATGGCCAAGAGGGCTCGTTATACCGCCGTTGTTTCTCATCGCTCCGGTGAAACTGAAGATTCAACGATCGCTGATATCGCTGTCGGCACCAATGCGGGACAAATCAAGACAGGTTCTATGTCTCGCAGCGATAGAATGGCAAAATACAACCAGCTCTTGAGAATTGAGGATGAATTAGGCGATCTCGCCGTTTATCCGGGGCTGGATGCCTTCTATAACATCAAACGCTAATGGCTGCATACAGTAAAACAACCAGCAATACGGCACCAAGGTTAATAGCCTTGGTGCTATTGGTCCTTTTAGTCCTCATTCAGTATCCTTTGTGGTGGGGCAAGGGAAGTGAAAGAGGACTTCAAGAACTTAACATTCAGCTTGTGAAACAGAAACAAGCTAACGAGAACGTTCTCGCTCAAATCAATCAAATACAAGCCGAAGCTGCGAGTCTTCGTGAGGGTAAAGATGCTTTGGAAGCCCGCGCTCGTCTTCACATGAACATGATTCGTGAAAACGAAGTCTTGTTCCGGCTTTCGGAATATCCCGAGGATAAGAAATAATCGCGGATTTGCGCGATTTTTTCGTTTCAACTAATTAAAATTACCTGAGCCTTATTTTTACAGGAAGTGCTTCCATGTCTCGTCCAATTGAAGCTTTAATTGACAAACACGCTCTTCAACACAATATTGCACTGCTCAGAGAAAAAGCAGGGAAACGATTTATGTGGTCTGTCGTCAAGGCAGATGCGTACGGTCATGGACTTCATGGTCTTTTAGATACTTTCGAACTGACAGACGGTTTGGCATTGTTGGACGTTGACGAAGCCGTTGCAGTACGCAATCTCGGATGGGAAAAGCCTGTTCTTTTAATTGAAGGCTTCTTTACCTATGACGATTTGCCAAAGGTAGATAGATATGGGATTGAAACTCTGGTTCACTCAGATTGGCAGATTGAAGATCTCAAAAAATTCAGCTTTGAAAATAAAGTCAGAGTTCATATCAAATTAAATTCCGGAATGAACAGGCTTGGATTCCTTCCTGCACGAGCCAAAGCTGTCAAAGAAGAGCTTGAAAAGATTCCTATGGTCGAGGTAGTGGATTTTGTCACACACTTTGCCAACTCAGAACTGACTTATCCGGCTGACGGCAAACTTCCTGTCTCCGGCCAGCTTAATAATTTAGTCTCTTTGGAAGGCTTGGCCTGCGATAAATGCTTTTCTAATTCGGGAGCTATTTTGTGGCATCCGGAAGCGGCAGACGGCGCTGTCAGGGCCGGGATCGCTTTATACGGCGTAAGTCCGGACGGCAATAAGACCTCCGGGGAACTGGGACTGGTACCTGTAATGACTTTGAGAGCAGGCATCTTAGGGACTCAGAACCTTCAACCGGGAGATGCCGTAGGATACGGTTCTAAATTCGTAGCTGAGCATCCAATGAGAATTGCTGTGCTGGCATGCGGTTACGCTGACGGGTATCCCAGACAGAAATTGGAAGATAGATTTGTGCTGATTCACGGAAAGAAAGCTCCTTTGGTTGGGAGTGTATCCATGGATATGATTACGGTTGATATCACGGATATTCCTGAGGCAAAACCGGGCGACTGGGCTGAATTATGGGGAAAAAATCTTCCGATCAATGAGGTTGCAGCGTTGCATGGAACTATCGGATATGAACTTTTAGCTAACTTAAATATCCGTGTAAAGAGAGAATTTATTGGTTAAAAATTCTTCTCTTTTCACTTCATATAATCTATGCAGGCTCCTAAGGAGCCTGTTTCTACATTTAACAAGGTTTAGTTGCTTGTTGTGACCAGTTTGACGATAAGTGAGATCATTAAAAGTGTAATCACGAGGTACAAGGCTTTCCTAACGACTTTAGGCCCAATTTTTATAGCGTACTTTGCACCGATCCGGTTTCCTAGAATACTTGCTGCAGCGCAAGGAATGGCCAAAGAGTAGGCTACGGTACCGGCTGAAGCAAAAGTACACACTGCTCCGAGGTTGGCAAAGATATTAAAAATTTTTGCTGTTCCCGAGGCTTTAACTAAACCGGCTTTTAATAAGACATGGATGCCGATAAGAAAAAAGCTTCCGGCTCCGGGTCCGAAAAATCCTTCATACATTCCCACCGTAATCCCAATCAAAACGGCTTTCCACCGCCATCCCTTAACATCCTCAACTTCTTTGTCAATTTTGAAGGCGCCGCTTAGTAAAGAAATGGCAAGACCGACAGGAATCAATCCAACCATAATGAGGGTCATTTTTTGATTATCAATAGATAAAGCTATCCAAGAACCGAAAACACCTCCCGCAAAGGAGGAGACAGCGCCAATCAATGCTACCTTCCCGATAATCTGTTTGTTCTGCCAAAAAGTAAAAAGGGCGACGGAAGAACCGCACATGGAAGCAAGTTTTGTTGAGCCTAAACAGAAATGTGCCGGAATGCCAAGCATTAAAAATGTTGGGGTTGTAATAAGTCCGCCTCCTCCGGCGATTGAATCAATGCATCCTGCGATAAAGAAGGCAAGACAACAGATAAGGATTAGGGTTAAAGTAACTTCCATAGTTTAGAAAGGTTAAGGATTTCTTGAAATTTTAAGAATAATTCTTGGCGGTAACGATTTTTCCTTCTTTTCTCAGAAGAAATCCTCATAAAAAAGCCTCCCGGCAAAGGAGGCTGGAATTAGGAACTGAAATTACTGCGGAGTAGATGGAACATCCTCCTTCGATACTGCCATTGGGCTGTCCTCGAGGAAGAGTGCTTCAATATCGGCCGGAGAATAGGTAATGGTTTTGTTGCAGAATTGGCACGTAACTTCAATCTTGCCTTCGGCTTTCAAGATGTCTTCCAATTCTTTTTTACCTAAGGACTTCAGCATGGCATCGGTTTTTTCCTTTGAGCATCCGCATTGAAACTGGATATCTTCCGTACCAAGCAACTGAATTTTTTCTTGCCAAAAGAGTCTGCGCAGAATGACGTCCTGACCAAGTGTGAGAAGCTCATCTTCTTTCAAGGTTCCGGCAATCTGCGAGATTCTCGGCCATGCGTCCTTGTCCATGTCTTTGTTGGCTGTGCCGCCGTCTTCCGGCATTTTTTGAACCATCAGGCCGCCGATGATTTTGTCTGTGGAGGCCAAGCAAATCTTGGTTGGAAGCTGTTCGCTTTGTTCCATGTAGTTTTCTAAGATTGCGGCAATAGACTCGCCCACCAAAGGAACTACACCCATGTAAGGCTGGTCGGACGGTCTTCTGTTGGCAGGATCAAGAATAATGGCACACTGGCCCTTTGCATCGGCATTAATCAAGTCTTGGAAAGATGCGTCGTTGGCAATTTCGGCATCTTCTCTTAATTTAGCCATGGCACGAACAGTTGTACGGTTTTTTACTTCAACTACAACCATCGAGACAGGTCCTGACCCCTTGACTTGAACAATCAAGGAACCGTCAAACTTAATGGTGCTTGATAAGAGGAGGGCACCGGCAGTAAATTCGCCGAGCATCTTGTTGACTGAAGCAGGATAATTCTGGAACTGAGTCATTTCCTGCCATTGGTCTTCTAATTGAACGACAGCTCCTCTAACCGGAGCATCTTCAAACATGAACTTGGTAATTTGATCAGGAAGTTTTGTAATTTCTTCAGACATTCAGGTCTCCTTAAAGTTTCTCAAATTCTAAAAAAATATTTGGCTGCTTAAGTAAAGACTAGTTCAGTTTGGTCATCTGATTAATGATTTGTTTTAAAGTGGTAGTCTCAGTCTTGTAGAACTTCCGTTCGAATCATTATGGATTTAAGAAGTATAGAAAAAAGTACGGTTGTCCCTGATTTGCATATGCATTCCGTCTTTTCAGACGGAAATTACACTCCTGAGCAGTTAGCTGACATGGCTTCGGAAAACGGCGTGAATTTAGTTTCGCTGACCGATCACGATGAAATTGCAGGCAATGAAAGGATGCAGAAAGCTTGTGAACAAAAGAACATCGCTTTTGTACCGGGTGTGGAAATATCAACCAATTATGCCAACAAAGAAATCCATATCGTTGGATTAAACATCGATACTTCTTGTCCTGAGCTAATTAAGGCTTTGCAAAAAACTAAGATGAATCGCATTGAACGTGCGGAGGCCATTTCTAACAAACTGAAAGAAATGGGTTATTCGGGAGCTTTGGAAGGTGCAATGAAATTTGTCACTAACCCTAATTTGGTCTCAAGAATTCATTTTGCAAAATGGTTAGTTGATATTAAGGCTGCCGCTACTATTGACAGTGCGTTTGAAAAATTCATTGGTTCGGGAAGACCAGGTTTTGTCCCTCTTAAAGCTCCGACTATTCCACAAGCCGTTAATCTAATCAGGCAATCGGGAGGGATACCTGTATTGGCTCATCCCGGCCGTTACGGGCTAAAAGATTGGAAACTTCAAGCACTGTTGGACGAATTCAAGAATGCCGGCGGTAAGGTCATTGAAGTGACAACGGGCAGTCATTCATCGAAAGATAATACAATGATTTGCCAAATTGCCAGAGAGCAAGATTTTATTGCCTCTACCGGCAGCGATTTCCACAGATTAGATACAAGATGCCCAATCGGAAAGCAAGGAGATATACCTTCTGACTTAACTCCGGTTTGGTCACTTTTTTAGAGAAAAGGATAAAAATAAATGGGATATATTTTGAATGTCATGCCTGATTCTCCTCAGCCCCACAGAATAGAGCAGGCTGCTCAGCTGCTGACAAAGGGGGAGGTAGCAGTCGTTCCGACTGACACTGGTTTTTCTCTTGTGTGCAGAATGGACGACAAAGAAGGATTGGACAAAATCCGCCTCATCCGCCAGTTAGGAGAAAAAAAGCATTTAACTTTGCTTTGTGATTCATTAAGCCAAATGAGCCAGCTCGCTCGAGTTAATAACACCGGCTACCGAATGGCTAAAAGTGTCACTCCGGGTCCGTATACATTTATTCTAGAAGCCACTCGTGAGGTTCCACGCAGACTTTCTCATCCCTCTAAGAAAACTATCGGTATTCGCGTTCCTCAAAACAAAGCTTTGAAAGCTTTACTCGAAAAAATCGGAGAGCCATTAGTCGGCACTACGATGATTATGCCGGGACAGGAAGAGCCTTTGTCCGAAGCATGGGAGATTCAAGATGCTATCGGAGATCAATTGGCTTTTATTCTCGATGACGGTACGGTTGCAAAGGGCGATACCACGGTAGTAGACCTTTCCGGTGACGAACCTGAAGTTCTTAGAGAAGGCCTTGGGGACTGCAAGGCGATCGGCTTTTGATACAACTTTGAACACTTAGAAAAATTTAAATTAAATAAACTTCTGCTTTATGGACATCAATTCAATTATTCAAACAATTACGGTATATGCCATTCCTTTGGTTCTGGCAATTACTATTCATGAAGCAGCCCACGGTTATGTGGCACGTTACTTTGGCGACCAAACAGCATGGATGTTGGGCCGCGTGACTCTGAATCCGATGAAGCATATCGATCCGGTCGGAACGATTTTGGTTCCTGCGGTGTTGCTTCTTGGAAGTGCAGTCAGCGGCTTAGGAGGTATCGTTTTCGGTTGGGCAAAACCTGTCCCCGTCAATTTTAGAAACTTGCGCAATCCAAAACAGTCAATGATTTGGGTTGCAGCTGCCGGCCCAGGTGCAAATCTTCTGCAGGCCATTATTTGGGCTATCCTTCTGAAGATTATCTATTCCATAGGTTTGACTGAGAATTACTTCTATGAAGTTTGTCTTGCCGGTATCAATGTCAACATCATGCTGATGGCATTGAATTTAATTCCGATTCCGCCGTTAGACGGCGGAAGAATCTTGACAGGATTGCTGCCTTCCGGTTTGGCTTACAAATACTCCCGTATTGAACCATACGGGATGTACATTCTTTTCGCTTTGATTTTGACAGGCATGCTTTCTATCGTCATGAAGCCTTTTATGCATTTCGGTCTTTCTATCGTTAAAGCATTCTTATAGGCAATGGAGGATCTATGAGTTGTGAGATTAAAAACGGACCTACTGCCCATTCTTTAAAAGGATTGAAAGGACAGCCTTCAAAATGGCTGGAAAGATTTTCCAGATTATTTCCTAAAAATGCCAAAGTCTTGGATTTGGCATGCGGCTGCGGAAGAAATACTAAATACCTTTCTAAGATGGGCTATGAAGTCACAGCGGCCGATTGGGATGAAAGAGTAAAACCTTACGTAGCTGATTTGCCGGGCGTAACTTTCAAGCAGGTCGATCTGGAAAACGGCACATGGGCTTTTGAACCCGAAGCTTTTGATGTGATTTTGGTCAACTTCTACCTCTATCGTCCGATTCTCAGTTTTTTACCGACCTCTTTGGTTCCGGGCGGATATCTTCTCTATGAAACCTTCATGATGCCTTATCAAGGTTTTGACGGAAACCGAGCCAAGAACTGCGATTTTATTTTGAATCCGTTAGAACTCGCAGATGTATATAGAAATACTATGGCGGTTTTGGCATATGAAGAAACACTCTCGGAGAAGGGTGACTGCTTCCAAAAGATTTTATGCAGGAAACCGCTAGATGGGAAAAACCTGCCGGTTGCTTTGTACGACTACGAAAATCTTTAAAAAATCTAATTCTGTAGACTTCGTTCGCTAAAATCTATCTGACAACTAACCTCATTTGGCAATGGAGATGTAGTAATGATTACTGGCAGTATTGTGGCATTAGTCACACCAATGTTTGAAGACGGAACCATTGATTTTGATTCCTACAGAAATCTAATTGAAATGCATATTGCCGCTGGAACCGATGCCATCGTTGCGGTCGGAACCACCGGTGAAAGTCCGACGGTAGATTTTGACGAACACAATGAACTTATTAAAGTCGCTGTGGAAGCAGCTGCAGGAAGAATCCCTGTAATTGCAGGAACTGGCTCTAATTCCACAAGAGAGGCCATTATCCTTACAGAGTATGCCCGCTCAGTTGGTGCCGTGGCCAGTCTTCAGGTCACTCCTTACTATAACAAACCGACTCAGGAAGGGCTTTACCAGCACTTCAAGAAAATTGCTGAGACGGTAGATCTTCCCATGATTTTGTACAACGTACCGGGAAGAACAGTTGCTGATTTGAAGAACGACACCGTTCTTCGTCTTGTCCAGATCCCCGGTATTGTTGGTTTGAAAGATGCAACAGGCGATTTGGCGCGTGCTGCTGATTTGATGAGCCGTCTTCCTAAAGATAGAGAATTCGCAATCTACAGCGGTAATGATGATTCCGCCTTGGCATTGATGTTGATGGGCGGAGCGGGCGTCATTTCCGTGACAGCTAACGTTGCTCCCTCGTTGATGGCTCAAATGTGTGAAAAAGCCCTTGCTAATGATGTTATGGGCGCCCGCGCAATCAATGATCGATTGATGCCGCTTCACAAGCAGCTTTTCTGCGAGCCTAACCCGGTGGCTCCGAAGTGGGCCCTCCAGAGAATGGGCTTGATTCCGGGAGGAATCAGACTTCCACTGGTTCCGCTCGCACCGTCAAAACGTGAGCAAGTGGAGCTTGCTCTGCAGATCGGCGGGTGCATTTAATACTTATTCAATAACAGGACAGTATGAGATAGAATCTCATACTGTCTGTTAGTAATGTAAACTAAGCCCTTCCCAGGGTTTTTGGAGTTTTATAAATGGGTCAGTTTCCCGTACGCACAACATTGGTAATGGTTTTGGCTGCTTCTTTAAGCGGCTGTTCTTATTTAGGATCAACCTTTACCAATGAAAAAATTCAATACGAAACTACAAGTACCAGAGCACCTTTGGAAGTGCCTCCTGACTTATCTCAGCTGCCTTCCGATGATCGATTTGTCGTTCCGGGAAAGACTCAGGTTGTGACTGCCACTCAGATTTCTGAAATCGAAGAAGCACGCCGTGCATCCAGCGGCGCTCAGACTGAAGTTGGAGTTGCTCCGGTTTTACCGTCTACCGTCGTTGCCAAGATTGTGAAAGACGGTTCTGACCGTTACATTCAGGTTAATATGGCTCCTGATGCTTTGTGGAACGCCGTACTTGACTTCTGGCCCTCTGTCGGACTTCAAGTTGAAAGGGAAGATCCTCGTGCAGGCATCATGGAGACTAACTGGGCAGAAAACAAAGCCAATTTGCCGCAGGATATTATTCGAGCAACTTTAGGAAAGATTCTTGACTCTGTTTACTCCACCGGTGAAAGAGACAGATACCGCACCCGTTTGGAAAGAAATGCTCAGGGCGGAACGGATATTTATATTACGAACCGCCGCATGATTGAGGTCTACCAAAACGGTAGAGACGGCCAGACAGCTTGGCAGCCGGGGGCTCCGGACAAAGAGCTGGAAGCAGAAATGCTGACTAGACTCTCCTTGCGTTTGGAAAACGAGTTCAATCCGAAGCAGAAGACAAGAGAAGAAGTTGATACTTCCGCTCTTAAACCTGTCGCAGCACCGGAATATATGAGCAAGGAAATCAAAGGTGCAGACGGCAAAACAGAAGCTTTGGTTATTGACGAGCCGTTTGACAGAGCTTGGAGAAGAGTAGGCGTCGGTTTAGATCGCGTCGGCTTCAATATCGAAGATCGAGACAGAGCTGCCGGCACATATTTCATCCGTTACTTGGATCCGGAATACGAAGCTAAGAAGCATAGTGACGAAGGCTTGTTTACACGCTGGTTCGGAAAAGAAAAAGCCGTGGAAGCACCGATTTATAAGGTCGTCTTAGAAAACAACGGAGACGGCAAGACTCGCGTTACCGCTGCTCCGGAAAGCGAAAGAACGGATCCGTTAAGCACTTCTTCAAGAATTCTCAATCTTCTTCAAGAGCAAGTTAGATAACTATTTTTGAAGCTTAAAGACAGGACTTTGATTTTTCATTGGTCCTGTTTTTTTACGCCCATTGATGGTATTTCTAACGTCGGGGCTGAAAAACGATGAGTAATATAACGAAATCGAAAATGAGAGAAATAGCATGGCGAAAAATACTAATGTCGAGACAGTAGTAACGGTTGATAGTGTTGTGAAAGTAAAGATGAAAGTCACAACTGCCGGTAAAGACTTTGAAGAGGAAACAGAGGATGACGGAAGTTTTATCCTCATTGGACACAACGACACGCTTCCTGCCATAGAAAAAGCTTTAATGGGGAAAAAGGTCGGTGACAAAATCCACCTTAAACTTGAACCTGAAGAAGCTTTCGGAGAGTCTGACCCAACCTTGATTATGGCTGTTCCAAATTCCATATTGGGAGACCATATCGAAGAAGGTATGAAGGTTGCGGGAACCGTGTTGGATCCGACTGACGAGAATATTTATACGGTTCTTGGGCCGGCTAGCTCCGGAGAAACTATCCTTGACGGTAATCATCCGCTTGCCGGAGAAGCTCTTACCATAGATATAGAAATTCTTGAGATTAACAAGCCGACTAAAGAAGAAATTGAAAACATGGAATCTCAGGCAGCTTCTTCCGATTTATTTGAAATTTCTGAAGTTACCAGAGATCAGCTTCCTCATTAAAAATTCATCATTTAATTCAAATAATTGCCCGCTAATTTGAAGAATTCTCTTTATTGAATTTGCGGGCAAAGTTTGTTCTTTCTCTTCTGCCTATCCGGTCCTAAAAGCTCCTCTCAGCTCAAGCATAACTACGCTTTAAACATTCGCCTTCTCACCACTTCCTTTTCTCAACAAATTATTTTTGTCAGAAAGAAGGCTCTTCTATCTCAAATTGAGTTCGTATATACCTTTACGGGTTATCCCTGCATAAAATTAGAGTCGTTTATTGCATTTTCTTACAACAGTTACTTTTAGATGAGGGAGGACCATGCTGGACTATCTAACTGGAATCAATGCTGTAACGATTTTGTTCGTATCTTTATGCGTATTTGCAATTGGCTATAGATTCTATGGACTTTATATTGCGCAAAAAGTTTTGGTCGTTGACAGCCAACGTGCAACGCCTGCCGAGAAATATGCTGACGGTCAGGACTATGTAAAAACTAATAAATTTGTCCTTTTCGGACACCACTTCGCTGCTATTGCTGCCGCCGGGCCTCTCTTAGGACCTGTATTGGCAGCCCAGTTCGGTTATTTGCCGGGCTTGTTGTGGATTCTTATCGGCTGTGTTCTTGCCGGCGGCGTCCATGATATGGTCGTTCTTTTCTGCTCTGTTCGACATAAAGGAAAGTCTTTGGCTTATATCGCTTCCAAGGAAGTCGATAAGACCACAGGTTTCGTTGCCAGCTGGGCTGTATTAGCGATTTTGATTTTGACCTTGGCCGGCTTATCCATTGCTTGCGTTAACGCAATGTATAACTCTTTATGGTCAACTTATACGGTAGCAGCCACTATTCCAATTGCGATCTTGATGGGCGGCTATATGCAGTACAGCAAGCATCCGCTTCGAGTCACTATCGGAACAGTTATCGGCGTCATTCTTCTTTTCTTGTGTATTCTCACCGGTCCATGGGTTGCAGAGCATCCCGAATACTTCGGCTGGTTGGATATGGATAAGAAGACAATGTCCATCGTTATTCCGGTTTACGGTTTCTTTGCTTCCGTGCTTCCGGTTTGGCTTCTTCTGCTTCCTAGAGATTATCTTTCTACATTCTTGAAGGTTGGAACTATCGTTGCCTTGGCTGTTGGTATTGTTTTCGTAGCTCCTCATTTCCAAATGCCGCCGTTGACAAAGTTTATCGGCGGAGGCGGTCCAATCGTTCCCGGTCCGGTTATTCCTTTCATCTTTATTACTATTGCCTGCGGGGCTTTATCCGGCTTCCACGCCACTATCGGTACCGGTACCACACCGAAGATGCTCGACAACGAGAAGAACGTTCTGTTTGTCGGCTACGGCGCCATGCTAACGGAAGGTTTTGTCGCTATCATGGCTTTAATCGCCGCTTGTGTTCTTGTTCCGGCCGATTACTTTGCGATTAACTCCAGTGCTGAGCATTTCCAGGCCTTGGGAATGGCAGTGCACGATCTTCCGCGCTTAGAAGCTGAAGTTCAGGAAAGCCTAGCGGCACGTCCGGGCGGTTCCGTCAGCTTGGCTGTCGGTATGGCCTACATCTTCAGTAAGATTCCATGGATGGAACAGTTAATGGCTTACTGGTATCACTTTGCCATTATGTTCGAAGCCGTGTTTATTCTTTCTGCCGTTGACGCCGGTACTCGTGTCGGGCGCTTCTTCTTACAGGAAATGATGGGTAAGGTTTATCCGAAGTTTGCAGACAAGAATTGGCTTCCGGGATTGATCTCTACATCTATCGTCTTTACAGGCGCATGGGGATACTTGGTTTACTCAGGCGATATCACCAATATCTGGCCTCTATTCGGCATTTCTAACCAGCTGTTGGCCTCCGTGACGCTGCTGATTGGTACAACTATGCTCATTCGCATGAACAAAGCGAAATACGCATGGATGACCGGAGTTCCCGGCGTCCTAATGACCATCATTACGATGTGGGCCGGCGTTTGGCTGATTATGTACCAGTACTTGCCTGCCGGTAAGAATCTACTAGCATTCCTTTCCGCCTTTGTGATGGTTCTGATGGGAGTCGTCATTTGGGGTACGGTCAGAAGGTGGTTTGCTCTTCTGAAAAATCATAATGTCGTGAAAGATGAATACGGCGTAGAAGTAAAAGAAATAGTTCAAGAATAGAAGTACGTCTTTGTTAAAGCCTTCCGGAAATGGATTGAACCGCCGGAAGGTTTTTTCATATCTGAGCGTTTTCCATATTTGATTCTTGCTTCAAGCAGCAATACAATCTTGCCATTATCCGATCGGAGGATTAGGCTCTGTTGAGACCGGCCGATCGTCTTATTTAGATTCTCTAAATGACCTACCAAAATTCAGTTTCCTTCAGACGTGACCTTCACGAATTAGCTGAACTTTCCAATCAAGAAAAGAACACATCCGAATATATCGCCGGGAAGCTCCGTGAAATGGGCTTCGATGTTAAAGACCATGTCGGCGGCTACGGCGTAACTGTTGATATTGATTCAGGACGGCCGGGTCCTACGACTATGATTCGCGCGGATATGGATGCTTTGCCGTATCCGGATGAAAACGATCCGGAAAAAACGGTCGCTATCCATGCCTGCGGGCATGATGCTCATTGCGGAATTCTTCTCGGAGCCGCTCAGGAACTCAGAAATACTTTGAAGAAAGGAAAACTTCGCCTGGCATTCCAGCCGGGAGAGGAAAGCCTGACAGGCGCTCAGAACATGATCAAAGACCATGTTCTTGACGGTGTTGATATTGTCGTTGGCTCTCACATTCGACCGGTTCAAGACATTCCGTTCAACACTTTCTGCGCCTCCGTTAATCATGTAGCCTGCGCGACTGCAGAAATTACCATTAACGGTAAAATGGCTCATGCTGCACGTCCTCATCTCGGCATTAATCCGATCGAAGCAGCCAGCCAGTTAATAACGGCAATCGGACTCATTAAAGTAGACCCGAATAAATCTTGGTCTATTAAACCGACTCAGATTCATTCGGAAAAAGGGGCAACTAATTCCATCCCGAACTATGTGAAGGTTATTTTTGACATCCGTGCTCAGGATAATGAAGCTCTCCAGCAAATTCTTGACAAGATGAATGGATCCTGCCGTGCTCTTAAAGAAATTTTCGGTGCAGAGGCTTCCAGCGAAATTATTGACTATTGTCCTGGTCCCGAATACGACCCTGAATTAGTTGATCTTATGAAAAAAACTATCATTGAGCAGTTCGGTGAAAAAGCCTTAGCCAATGACTGTGGTGGCGGCGGTGAAGACTTCCATTTCTACAAAATTGCAAATCCTGAAGTTAGAACCGTCTATTTCGGAGTTGGAAGCGGTGCAACTCCGGGACTTCACGCGAGAGATATGCACTTTGATGACTCGGTTCTACCGTCGGCATCAAAACTCTTAGTGGAATTTATCCGTAAGATTAACGGGTAGCCCCCAATAAATAACAAAGGATGGTGCTTCAAAATTTGGCATCATCCTTCTCTTTTCTAATCCTCTTTAGCCTGCTCCTGCAGCTTGTAGAGTTCTTCCCATGCCTGCTTAGGTGAGAGTTCGTCCAAATCAAGGGCAAGTAAAGAGTTCTTCAACTTGTCGCTGAGTTCTTCCTCCGGGGGAAGGTCTGCTTTTTCCTCTGTGTTTTCTCCTCGTCCCGAATCAAAGAACAAATCTAGCTGAGGTTCATCTGTTTGAGCGGCTTTTTCTTCCAGCATTCTTTGAAGCTTTTGGGCCGTTCGAATTACGGATTTTGGAATTCCTGCCAGCTTAGCTACGGCAATTCCGTAGCTCTTGCTAGCCGGCCCTTCAAGAATCTCATGAAGGAACACTAATCTGGAAGACGAGTCAGCAGCAGATACGTGAACGTTAACGACGCCTGGAATGTTCTTTTCGAGCTGGGTTAGTTCGAAGTAATGTGTTGCAAAAAGCGTCATGCTTTGGCGGTTTATGACTAAATCTTCGGCGATCGCTCCGGCTAAAGAAAGCCCGTCAAAAGTGGAAGTGCCTCGCCCGACTTCATCCATTAGAACAAGACTTTCGGAAGTCGCTTGTCGGAGAATTGCGGCCGCTTCCGTCATTTCCACCATAAAGGTAGACAAGCCTTTGGCCAAATCATCTGAAGCACCGATTCTGGTCAGAATTTTATCTATAGGGCCAAGGACGGCTTCTTCGGCCGGAACGTAGCTGCCGCAATAGGCTAGTAATGCAATTAATGCCACGGAACGCATATATGTTGATTTACCGCCCATGTTCGGACCGGTAATAATCATCAGCTTACGCTGAGGATTCATGAAACAGTCGTTAGGCACATAATTGTCAATGGTGTTTTCAACAACCGGATGGCGTCCGCCTTTAATGCTCAGTTCCGGATATTTTGTAAAGGAGGGTTTGACCCAACGGCATAAATCGGCATGAAGGGCCAAAGACAGTAAAACATCAAAAATACTAACGGCTTGAGCCGATAGAAGCAGAGACTGAGTAAATTGCTTGATGGATTCAACAAGCTCGGTATAGAGAGACTGTTGGAGAGATTTGCTTTTCTCGTCAGCGACAATATGCTTTTCCTGATATTCCCTCAATTCCTGGGTGGTAAAGCGTTCGGTTCCTTTAAGTGTCTGCACCCGCAGATAATCTTCAGGGACTTTAGAAAGCTGAGCTTTGGTTATTTCGATAAAGTAGCCGAGCTTGCCGTTATATTCAATTCTTAAATTCGGGATGTCCGTTCGGACTTTTTCTGCCGCTTCATATTCCATGATGTAGCTGCCGCTGTTGTCTCTTAAGGCGCGGTATTCATCCAATTCGGCATTAAAACCCGGGGCAATGACATCGCCGTCTCTTAAGAAAGTCGGCGGATATTCAACAATAGCTTTTTGAAGCAGAGCATGCAGTTCGGAATTTAACGGCATGTCCGCGCCAAGGGAGCGGGATAAAGTCGTATCGACTCCCTTCGCAATATCAGAAAGTTTTTCTAAGGAGGGAAGGGCATCTCTTAGAGAAGCTAGGTCTTTCGGTCGAACGGTTCCTAATGCTATCCGGGTGGCAATTCTTTCAAAGTCCGGAATAGTTTTTAGGATATTCTGGTAGTCGTCAAAAAGATAAGTCTTTTCTAAAAGAGCTTCGATGGTGTCAGCTCTTTCTTGAGCGGCTTTTTGATCTCTTAACGGAGAATTTAGCCATGAAGAAAGTCTTCGGCTCCCCATCGGCGTTTTGCAATGATCTAATACGCCGAACAAAGTATTTCTGGAATCTCCTCGAAGAGATTGAGTGATTTCCAAGTTCTTTCTGGAGGCCGCGTCAATGCCGACGGTTTCTTCGTTTTTTTCGACTACGATGTGATTAATATGGCTTAACTCAGTGCCTTGTGTTTGTGCTGCGTACTCGAGGATTGTTCCTGCAGCCGTAATCTGAAGGTCATGACCTTCAAGTCCGAAAGGAAGAAGCGTGGAAGTTTTAAATTGATCTAAAAGCGTTTTTTCGGCACGGATTCTGTCAAAGTTCCAATCCGGCAGAAAATTAACACTGCCGCTGGCAATTATCCGATTTGTCTCTTCTCTGAATCTTTCCGGCACTAACAGCTCGGACGGGCCGATTCTCGCTATTTCATTTATTAGCTCGTTGCCGTTGACTTCCATCACCTTGAAAACACCTGAGGAAAGAATAAGCCAGGACAAGGCTACTCGGTCGCCTTTTTTAGATGGATTCAAGGCCATCAAAATGCTTTCGTTTCTTTCTTTCAGGAGGTTTTCATCGGTCAGTGTTCCCGGTGTGATGATACGAGTTAATTTTCTATCGAGAGGTCCTTTCTTGGGATCCCCGATTTGCTCGCAAATTCCCACGCTGACGCCTTGGTTGACAAGCCTGACTAGGTACTGATCAAGAGTAACAAAGGGTACTCCGGCCATCGGAATTCGTTCTCCGGATGGAGAGTTGGAACGGGAAGTCAGTGTAAGACCTAAAAGACGATGAATTCGCTCCGCATCATCGTAAAAAGTTTCATAAAAGTCACCGATTCTGTAAAGAATCAGAAGATGAGGATTATCTCTTTTGATAAGGAGGAACTGACGCATCGTAGGCGTGGTTTTTGCATTGAAAGCAGGGTCGTTCTCATCAAAATTTAAATAATCACTGGCCATTTATGAATACCGGATAAACAAGGACAGAAATAATGTTAACGGAAAAAAGAAAGGCCGATCCGAAGACCGGCTTTTGCACTAGAAGCAAAACAAAATTACTTCTTCAAATTTCTTTCAACAACGTTGAGAAGGGCGGGGAAGATTCCCGGAGCAGCGGCAACGATTTCATTTTTATCTAGATAGCCGCTTTCACCTGAGAAGTCAGTTACCAATGCACCTGCTTCTTTGGCGATCAAAGCACCGGCTGCGATGTCCCAAGGTTTGATGCCTTTTTCAAAGAATCCGTCATAACGGCCGCATGCAACAAAGCACAAATCTAAGGCTGCTGAACCTGGTCTTCTCAGACCGCATGTGGATTCCATCATGTCTTTGAGAATATTCATGTAGGACTCATAGTCATCACCTTCTCTGAAGGGGAAACCGGTACCAATCAAAGAATTTCTCAAGATTGTGGCATTAGAAGCACGGATTCTGGCGCCGTCAAGGAAAGCACCTTTGCCTTTAGTTGCTGTAAATAACTGATTTCTGCATGGATCGTAGACCACAGCGTGCAGCAAATGTTTGCCTTTTTTGCAAGCAATAGACACGGCAAATTGATCAATACCGTGAATGAAGTTCGTAGTTCCGTCCAACGGATCAATAATCCATTCGTATTCACTTTCCTTGTTGCCTTGAGTGCCGTTTTCTTCGCCAAGGAAACGATGATCCGGATAGGCTTTAGAAAGAGTTTCGATGATGACCTGTTCACAGGCTTGGTCCACTTCTGTTACAAAGTCGCCGGATGATTTGGCGGAAATAGAAAGATTCTTGCGGTTGCCAAAAGCTCGAGCCTGAATTTTCCCTGCTTCGATTGCGGCTCTGACGGCTACATTGAGCATACCGTCATTAAAGCTATGGGAGACTGTAGAAGGTCTCGGCGTTTTATTTTTTTTCGGGGCCGGTTCCGCAGAGCTTTTCTTGGAAGTTCTTTTTGGAGCAGGTGTTTTTTTGCTCTGTTCAGGAGACTTAGTTGCCATGTTTGAATAAACCTTTGAATATCTTCCGAGCTCCGCAAAAGAGCTCTAAATAAATTAATATTGTCAGATTCTAAACTATTGGAGGTTGCATATGGCTTTTGTGCCCCAAGGAGGGCGGGTTAGGTTTGTGTTGGTTGAGCCTAGTCACGCAGGCAACATCGGCTCAGCGGCTAGAGCGATCAATACCATGGGATTTACGGAATTGTATGTGGTTAATCCCAGAGACCGGGACTACAAACAAAATCCAGAGGCCTTGTCATTTTGTACACGTTCGGCTGACGTGCTTTTGTCGTCGATATGTGTACCGGATTTGCAGAGCGCTTTACAGGATATTCAGCTTGCCTATGCTCTTTCGGGCTATGACAGAGAATTCGGGCCACCCTTTGTTTCTCTGACGGATGCTTGCCTAGAGGCCAAGGATGCCTTAGAGGACTCCAATATCCGAGTTGCATTTGTCTTTGGAACCGAAAGAAGCGGACTGACCAATGAACAAGTAAATCAGTGTCAAAGATGTGTAGGAATTCCTGCTAATCCGCAGTGTGACTCTTTGAACCTTGCGCAAGCCGTCCAAGTTACCGCTTATCAGCTTCAAACCGATTTGCGCGGACCCTTATTGAGCAAAGAAAGCCGCCGCTTCAGCTATGGTGAACTTGCGTCCGTTGACTCTATCGAGAAAATGTTCGGACATTTGCAGCAGGCAATGGTTGCATGCGGGGCTTTAGATCCTCAAAAGCCTAAATTCATGATGGAACGGTTCAGACATTTATTTTCCCGGACAGGATTGACCCAGACGGAAGTGGATATGCTTCGTGGAGTCTACTCCTCCATCATTCGTTCAAAAGATGAACGGAAAGGTAGTAAAAAACTGTAAATGTGAAGTTAGAATCAAGGAGGTTTTAACGGGAAGTTCTTCATGATTAACAGTATTAAAGAAGACATCAACAGTATTTACGAAAGAGATCCTGCGGCTCGATCTCGCTGGGAGGTTCTCCTATGCTATTCCGGTCTGCACGCCGTCATCATTCATCGCTTGGCAAATAAACTTTGGAAAGCTGATTGGAAAGTTACGGCCAGATGGCTTTCTCAAGTAGGCAGATTTTTAACCGGAATTGAAATTCATCCGGCCGCTGAGATTGGAAAACGTGTTTTGATAGACCACGGTATGGGCGTGGTTATTGGAGAAACTGCAGAAGTCGGTGATGACTGTACGATTTATCATGGCGTGACCCTTGGAGGAACCTCACTTTCCGAAGGAACAAAAAGACATCCGACGATCGGTAGGAACTGCATTATCGGAGCCGGGGCTAAAGTATTGGGAGCATTTACCGTGGGTGACAATTGCCGAATCGGCAGTAATGCTGTCGTCATTAAGCCGCTTCCCCCTGATTCGACCGCCGTTGGTAATCCGGCACGAATCGTCAAGAGAAAAGATAAGAAAGTTGATGCGGAAGAGCAAAGACAAGAAAAAGCTATTCACGATCCTAAACTTCACGTTCGCATGGCTGCCTACGGTTTTGTAGCAAACGAAGAAGACCCTTACGCAGAAAAGCTTAAAGCGATGGAGCAAAGATTAGAGAATCAAGAAAAATTGATTGAAGAATTAAAAGAAAAAGTTAAAAATTAATATTAAACTTGCAATACAACTAATAAGGCTGCCCGGATGAGCAGCCTTTTTTCTAATTATTTATTTTGCGGAGCTTGGTAAAGTTCTTCCACCTTATCGTGGAAACGCTCCAAAATTTTCTTACGGCGCAATTTCATTGTGACTGTTAGAAGTCCGTTGTCTACTGTCCAATGCTCACGCATCAGAGAAACATTTCTAGGTACGCCGTACTGGGGGAAATTAGAAGCTGACTTCTTTAATCTACGAATTGCCGCTAAGCGGACGTCTCTCCTTGTTAATGAGTTCGGGTTTTCCGGATCCACATTCAAAGAGGCTGCAAATTTTACCCATTCATTTTCATTGACTACAGCAAGAGCTGTAATGAAGGGACGTCCTTCACCTACACAGAGAACTTGTTCAAATAAAGGATCAGATTGGATTGCAAGCTCCAAATCTGTAGGAGGAATCTTTTCACCGGTAGATGTCACAATGATTTCTTTCAATCTGCCGTTGATGCGGATTCTCCCGTGGGTTTCAGAAATGCTCGCTAAATCTCCGGTTTTAAACCATCCATCCTCAGTAAAGACTTCTTTAGTAGCTTCGGGGAGCTTCCAATAACCCTTCATAACGGAAGGAGCTTTAATTTGGAGCTCTCCTGCATCGTCAATTCGTACCTGAACGTTAGGAAGCGGATTCCCGACGGTGACCGGATTATTATTTCCAACGACAGCAACGCTCACAACAGGTGAAGTCTCAGTTAAACCGTATCCTTGTCTTAAGGGAAGCTCTAAAGCACAGAAAAATCTTCCTAAAGAGTTGTTTAAAGCAGCTCCTCCTGCAATAGCTAAACGAACTCTTCCTCCGAAAACCTGTTTGAGTGCGGCAACGAATTTCTTACCGACTGCAGGCCAGAAGACATTGTCCAGCCAACTCATGGAAGAAGAGGGAACTGCTAAGTTGTTTTCACGACAAAATCTTCTCCAGCCGACGTCAATAGCGTGCTCTGCTAAAGCTTTCTTCATTGCGCCTTGTTCAGCTACTTTAGCCAAGAACTTCGAGTGAAATTGCTCGTATACACGAGGAACTGAAATAAAAATTGTCGGTTTAACCTGCTGTAAATCTTCTGCTAGCTTAAGCACGCCCCGAGAAAAAGTTACTTTAGCGCCGGTACAAATAGCCAGGTAATAAGTAACGGTTCGTTCAAAAGTATGAGAGAAGGGGAGGAAAGACAAATAGACGTCATTGTGATTGATATCGATTACTTGACCGCAGCCTTGAACGTTTGAAACGATATTCCGGTGGGTCAGCATAACGCCTTTCGGGTTACCGGTAGTGCCGGAAGTGTATACCACGCAAGCTAAATCCTCCGGAGAAATCTTCGGCTCTGTCAAAGTTTCTTTTTCTCCGGCTTTCAACCAATCTTTCAATGCCACGATTGGAACAGGAGAGTTTTCAGCATGTTCCAAAGTGTCTTCTTTAACCACTACAACCAGCTTTAAGTTCGGAAAACTGTCGCAAGCGCTGACCATGGCGTTCCAGCGTAATGTTTTAGGAACAAAAAGAATGGAAGCTTCGGAGTTGTTAATGATATAAGCACTGCTTGCCGGCGTATCGACGGCATGAAGAGGAACCGGAACGCATCCGTTGCCCAAGATAGCCTGGTCTGCAAGGGCCGAGTCAATCGAGTTAGGAAGAAGGACGGCTGCTCTGTCTCCGGGTTTAATATTGGAAGCTTGGAGGGCTTTTCTCCATTTCAGAAGTTCTTCGGCAAATTCCGACCAAGTGACCGAACGCCAAGAATTAGTCTGTTGATCCCATTCTCCATAAGCTTCACGTGAGGGAAATTTTTTTAATGTTTCTTTCAAAAAATCCGGAACTATCGTGATCGGTTCTTCTTGGGATGAGGAGGTCATGTTAGTTGTCCTTATTTTTTCCAAAATCGGTGTACATAGATTCAATTTCTTTTTCAAATTTTTTGTTCAGAATTCTACGTTTAATTTTTAAAGTCGGAGTTAAGGCACCATTCTCGATAGTCCAAGGATCCAGTGTGGCTGTGACGGCTCGGGGTATTCCATATTGCGGGGCACCCTTAGCTGCGGCCTTCATTCTTCTAAGCAAAGCTTGTTGTACGGCTTTTTTACTTAAAGAGTCCGGAGAATTAGGATCTAGCTCTAAAGTAACTGCTAAACGCTTCCACTCGTCTTTATTAAGAACAACAAGAGCGGAAATAAAAGGACGATTCTCTCCGATGAGCATAACCTGAGCAAACAGCGGATCGGTTTCAATCAACTGTTCGATATCGACCGGCGGCACTTTTTCACCGTTGGATGTGACGATAATTTCCTTTATTCGTCCCTTGATTCTTAAATAACGGTTCGGAAGGATGTCAGCCTGGTCTCCGGTAGAAAGCCAGCCGTCTTCAGTAATTGCTTTAGCGGTGTCCTCTTTGCGGTTCCAGTAGCCCCGCATAATCTGCGGCCCCCTCACCAGAAGTTCATCTTTGTCCCCGAGTTTGGCTTGAATTCCGGGAAGGATTTGCCCGACGGTCAAAGGATCGTTATTGCCAATTTTATTAACCGAAATAATCGGGGAGGTTTCAGTCATGCCGTAACCTTGATAAATTGGTACTCCAAGTCCAATAAAGGTTTTGATTACTTCAGGGTTGATTGCGGCTCCTCCCGAAACGGCAACTCGGACTCTGCCTCCGAATTGACTCTTTATGTTCTGTCGGACAAACTTCTCGTAAAGAGGTTCCAGAATCTTATCCGTGAATCTAGGTTCTTCGCCCTCAAGACCATTTTCTTTGCAGAATTTTCTCCAACCGGATTCAATGGCCCCCGTAAAGAATTTCCTGGCTAATAGAGATTTGGTCTTTAAACGTTCCTGAATCTTTGCATTTACTTTTTCATAAACCCTTGGGACTGACATCAGAATTGAAGGTTTGACAGTCTTTAAATCATCAACAAGACGTGCGATTCCGCGGCTGAAGGTGACCTGGTTGCCCATTCCTAAACCAATGTAGTAAGTCGTAGTTCTTTCAAACGTATGACTCAGAGGTAGGAAAGACAGCCAGCTGTCTGTGGGTTCAGGCGCGATGTTGTATAGCAGACTGGAGATGTCGCTCATAATGTTTTCATGAGTCAGCATAACGCCTTTTGGTTTTCCTGTTGTACCGGAGGTATAGACCAGGCATGCAAGATCTTCTTGTTTAGGCAAAGGAGGAAGCTCTGAGATTTCCTTTCCGCTAGACAGCCAGTTTTGCAGACTTATGCCTTTAACTTTGCCGTTATCTTCGTCTTCATCGTTGATAAAAACCACCGTTTGCAAATCAGGAAGACCGTTTGTGCCTGCAGCTTTCTCAATAGCATGCCATCGTGCGTGGTTTAAAGTAACCAGGACTTTTGTGCCGGAATCTTGAAGAATGTAGGCGCAGTTGTCAGGAGTATCAATAATATGGAGAGGAACCGGAACAAGGCCGACTAAAAGCGCTCCTTGATCAAAGCAAACTGCTTCGATTGAATTAGGCAAAAGCATCGCAACTCGATCTCCCTTTGTTAAGCCCGGAGCAGTGAAGGCTTTAGCCCACATAACGGAACGATCGTAGAGCTCTTTAAAGGTAAGAGTAACCCAACGCTGCTGAGCAGGATCATATTCGGTGACCGCAGGAATATTGGGTCTTTTATCCAAATGATGGCTTACTAATTCCGGAAGGACAAAAAGTGAGCGTATTTCATTTGCTCTTGTTTTACCGTTTTCAATCATATAAAGCAGAATTCTTACAAAAATAGACAACAAAGAAAGGGAAACCCCTTCTTTGCAAACTCTTACTAATTCAACTTTGCAAGTTTAGCCTAATTCAATGTAAAGGCTCAGATTAATTGTGTAGACAAAGTTAGGATGCCGCTCTTAAATTTGAGAAAAACTACACTAAATTCTTGCGGACTAGGAGCGTTGCGACAACCGAGGCAGGAATATCAATAGATTTTGGTTCTGTTTTGACCGATTTGCCGACAGGCTCAGGCAAGGTCGTACCTAACTGCATATTTTGATTTTCCACGAACTTCAGGACGGAAGTCAGGCATTCCACATCTTTTTCTTTTGCTTTGACTTCCATGATGTTAAGCATAGTCATGCTTTCGTCGTGAAAGTTGGGATAATCTACAAATTGAAAGTCAACCAGATCCTCAACAGATAATTGACCGCTGTCCGCCGTTACATAACGGAATAAATAGGCAAAGACTTCGTTTGAGCAGTCTTTCAGTTCAAACTTGACGGTAAAGTCAAGAATGTCATCCGAGAGCCCCTCAGAAGAGGAGTCTTCGTCAGAAAGATCATCAAAACTTAGGCTTCCGGTTTTAACTGAAGAGACTGTCAGCTCTGATTGCTTGACTCTCTCCCATAAAGCCTGACAATCATATTTCTTTAAACGATAGGACTGAGCTTTAATTCTGAAAGTAGCCTCACCGTCTTCATCATGTCCGAAATCAGCGGTAAAACAGTTGATCAAATCATCGGCATGAGAGAGAGCTTCATTAAAAGAAAAAACTGCACCGGCATCAGACAAGTAAGAAAGATATTTTTCTAATCTTCTGCTGTCATATCCTTTTCTATCCAGTTTTACTTGTTCAAAGGCATACTGACCGGCCAACTGGCTCACAGAGAATTTGTTGCCCGCACTATCTTCGAAACCGCGATGCTGGTTGATGAATTCAGTCACAAATTCCAAAGACTCTTTGCCATATATCGCAAGGCAAATAGGAATATTTGTTTTTGTGTGACTGGTCAAACGCATTTCAGAATAAATATTGTTCGTTTAAGGGATGACAATTTTACAGAGTTCAGAGATGTTTTGCCGACAAAGCGAGAATATACCCAAGAGAAAGAATTTAAATAGAGGGCAGATACCTATGAAGTAGTAATTAAGGGACAGATTAATAGAAAACAATTAAAATAAAAAATATGGT
>NZ_CABSJB010000035.1:0-27443 GCF_902477955.1 uncultured Turicimonas sp.
GCTTAAGCGAACACCGGATGACAAGCCGGTCAAATCATCGGCAAAAATGCCCCACACTCTACCAGGCAGGGATTTTCTTCCGGGCAAACCTCCCGCCAAAGACAAGCGGCTGAGCAGCAGCCTTCTCAGCGTTTGCCTCGCTTAGTCATTACTGATCTTTCGCAAAAGAAAGAACCTTCTTCCGTGCTTGGTAAACTGCCGCAGCAACAGCAAAGCAAACCTTCTGCCTTGACCTACCTTCCGAGCGGAACCTTTGCTAAAGCAAGGCTGCTTAACGGCGCAATTGCTCCTACCCGCGGTCAGGGAAGCGGAAACCCTGTTCCAATCTTAATGGAACTGACTGACGCCGCCGTTATGCCTAACCTTTATCGCTCCGGTATTAAAAGATGTTTTGTGACCGCTAACGCCACCGGTGAACTTGCCAGCGAACGTGTTCTTGTCCGCTTAGATCGTCTTTCTTGTATTGACGAAAACGGCGGAGCCGTTGACACCAAACTCCAAGGATACGTTTCCGGCGAAGACGGCAAAACCGGTCTTCGGGCTCGATTGGTAACTAAATCCGGACAGGCAATCGCCAATGCTCTCTTTACCGGAACCTTATCGGGCCTTGGCAAAGCCGTCTCTTTAGCTGCCGAAGATTCCACGACCTCCATTACCGGAACGGTTTCAAAAAGCGTTAAAAATCCATGGCGAGCTGGTCTTGGCGAAGGAACTTCCCATGCCATGGACCGCATTACCGATTACTACTTAAAACTTGCCAGCGATATGTTCCCGGTCCTTGAAGTCGATTCCGGCCGTGACGTAGAAATCGTGATTTCTCAAGGCTTGTCTATTGAACGTTTAAATAAATAAGAAATACTCCTATGCAAAAATCTCTTCTCTTTTTATTCATTGCTTCCGCCTTTGCGGCTTCCTCAGTTCATGCCTCCGGAGCTTGCACTAATCCTTCTCCGGGCACCGTTAAGACCGCAGCTGTCGTCAAAGCCTCTTCCGTTAAGTCTGTAAACGCCTCGAATAAAACAGCACCGGTCATTGTGGATCCGTCCGCAGACTTAAAAGAAGCTTCTGAAAGATTTGCCGAGCGTTACCCAAAAACGAGAGTAAATGAATTTTCTTTGACTCCGGTTCCCGGAATCTTTGAAGCCGCCGTCGGCAAAGAAGTCATTTACTTTGACAAGACAGCGAGATTCCTGTTTTCCGGCCGCCTCTTGGATATGGAAAAAGGTCAGGACTTAACCGACCAAAGACTTAAAGATATTCGCCGCATTGATATTAAAAAGCTTCCTTTAGATAAAGCCGTTAAAGAAGTTAAAGGAAACGGCTCCAGAACCTTGATTGTCTTTACCGACGTTGATTGTCCTTACTCCAGAAAGCTCGCTAAAACCCTAGAGCAAGTTACCGATGTAACCGTCTATACGTTTCTTTTTCCTTTAGTTTCTATTCATCCGGAAGCCAAAGCTAAAAGCGATGCCGTCTGGTGTGCAGCCGACAGTGTTAAAGAGCTGGCTAAAGCTTTAAGAGGAGAGCCGATTAAGTCGGTAGTTAACAATCCGATTTGTACTTCTCCGGTCGAATCTACTCTAAAACTTGCTGCAGAACTTGGCATCGGTGGCACTCCGACTCTGATTAATGGAGCCGGAGACAGAACGGCCGGAGCCCTTCCGCTTGAGAAACTCGAAGAATTCATCAACCAAGGCAATAAAAAGACAAAATCATGAGAACCATTGCACTTTTAACTTGTCTTCTTCCGGCAATCCTCCTAACAGGCTGCGGCTCCTTGACCGGCTTCTCCAATGCACAGACGGACTTTTCCTGCGGTGATTTAACCGGCAAGCCGTCTTGCAGAAATATTTCGGATGTCTATGCTCAAACACAAAAAGAAGCTGAAGATGCTCAGAACCTTCAGGCGCCGGCAACTTTAGTAGCCCAAGAATCGGAGCCGGAGTTTGTCCAACCGTATTTTGAACCGAACCGAGAGGCAGCTGCTCAGAGCTCAGCTTCCGTCCTTTCTCCGGAGGAAGCTCTGCTCAAGGCCGAACGCCAAGCAGCTTCGGCGGTCAGCTCTGTCGGCAGCCCGAACTTTGCCGTAATTTCTCCGGCCTCTCCTTGGAGAAGCCCCGAAACCATTTTTAGAGTTTGGATGGCGCCTTTTACCGACACTGAAGGAGACCTTCATGACCAACGTTATATGTACGTCAAAGTACTGAACGCCGGCTGGTCAGTTCCGACAATTGATGAAATGGCTAAACCAAGAAGTCCTTATCGACCCGTCTACCCGCTTTCTCAAGATAAAACACCGGAACCTTCGGCTAAGAAACCTAACCCTCTCGACGTCCTTAAAGGAAGAACTTCATGACCAAGCAATTAAAAGCTTCTCTTTTGAAGAATCTCAAAACAAAACTTTCTTCCAAGTTCGGAATGTCTTTTGTCTCCAATTTATCCATGAAAGATTCAGAAATGGAGCCAAGAACCGGCTCTCCTATGCTTATCGACAGATTCTCTAACCTTCTTCCTTACGCTCATTTCAGCGAAGAAGATAACCTATGCGCTATTGCCGCTCCTAACTTCAATTCTTTTGAAGGCTTGGGCTACGTCATTGAAATCATTCCGCAAACCGGATGTACCCCTGTCATGGCTAAAAGCCTCAAGCACCTCTTCGGCCAAGGCATTCCGGAAGGAACCGGCATTCAGTTCTGCTTGTTTGCTTCTCCTTACGTTAAGCCTTTGACGGATTTAATTCTTTCTTCAGCCGTCGAACCCTCATCGAAAGATGATCCTTTACGCATTGAGCAGCTTGAGCTCATGAAAGGTCTCTCTAAGGCCCGTGCTGACTTCTTATTAAAAGGCTCTTATCAAGATCCCAAACCCGGAATAACCGGAAGACTCTGCAATTTCCGCTCATGGATGAGTGTAGTTATCCCGACCCCCGATCCTTTTAATCCTGCCGTTCGCGATAAAGTTAAAAAGATTCGGGAAGGACACATGGCTCTTCTTCGCCAATGGCATTTAAGCCCTTGGTCTTGGAACGAGTCCGTCCTCATCAATACGCTTTCTCAACTGTTAAATCCTCATTTGTTTTTAGAGAACGATTGGAATCCTTCCGTTCACGATCCCGATCGTGAACCGAGAACCCAGTGCGTCCGCGCCGATACCAGAATCAATATCGAACCGAACTTCATTGATTTCCATTCTTTATATCGACAAAAACGAGTCGCTGCGGTTTCCATGAGCGTACGTAATTATCCGGAAGCCTTTTCTTTGGATAACGTAAATAAACTGACAGGTTCTCCTCAAGGCGATAAAGCTCCTTATCCTTGTCCGTATCTCATTACAACCTGTCTTTCAACCAAGAGCTACGAATCGGCCAAGGCACAGACGCAGCTTAAAAGCGCACGAGCCGAGCAAATCGCTTCCACGGAAATCGTCAAGTTCATGCCGGTTATGCGTAAAGAAGCCGAAGACTGGCGCTTAGCCGTGGAAGCTTTTGAAAACGGCGAAGGACTCCTTCATATGTCTAATCAAATCCTGCTGTTTCCGGAAAGCGGTAATCAGCACAGTGCCGTAGAAACCGCACGCTCGATTTACCAAACCGCCGGCTTAGATCTCGTTGTAGATGACTTTATGCAGCTTCAAGGCTTGTTGGCCTCTTTGCCGATGACCGGAGGACCGCTTTTAGCAGCTGATATTAAAGCAGCTCAGCGTTCAACCACTAAAACCACGGGCAACGCCGCTAATATGCTGCCGCTGATTGCCGATTGGAAAGGTTCTCCTCCCTTAGCAGGAAAGCAGCTGCCGACACCGGTCATCAATCTTGTCAGTAGAAGAGGCCAAATTCTTTCCGTTAATCCTTTTGCTAATCCGAATGGAAACTACAACGGTGCGGTTATCGGTGCTTCCGGCTCCGGCAAGAGCGTACTCTTAAATGAAATTGCAACCGGCGTCTTAAGAACCGGCGGAAGAGTTTGGATTATTGACCACGGACGCAGCTTCCAGAAGCTTTGTTCCGTTCTGCAGGGCCAATACATTGAATTCTCAGATCTTCCCCGCGCTGACGGCAGCTTTGACTGTCTTAATCCCTTCTCCTTGATTGAAGATATCGACAAAGATTTAAGTTTCTTTTTGCCGGTCATCGCACAGATGGTTTCTCCTTCTATGCCTTTGGATGACCTGCGACTTTCTCACTTGGCCGTCCACTTTAAGAGTACTTGGGTTAAAGCCGTCAAAGAAGGAAGAATTCCGACGGTCACTGACCTAGCGGAGTCTTTGATTCATAACGGAAGAATCGGAGGTACTAAACCTCAAATCGATGATGAACATTGGACAGCACATTACCAATCTCTTACCCGAGCAGAGCAGGAACATTTAAACGACCCGAGAATTTCCGACCTCGGTATTCAGTTAAGTCCTTTCTGCAAAGGAGGCGCTTACGAAACCTTCTTTAACGGCCAAGCCAATATCCGTTTTGACAACAAGTTTGTTGTCTTAGAGCTGGAACAGCTCAAAAACAAGAAGTCCCTTCAGTCTGTCATCCTCATGCTGCTGATGTGCCTTATTGACCAAGAAATGAAACAGGGCTCCCGTAAAGAAGCCAAGCTCGTCATTATTGATGAGGCGTGGGACTTAATGGGCGAAGGACACTCCGGCAAGTTTATTGAGGAAGGCTACCGCCGTGCCAGAAAATACAATGGCTCTTTCTTTACTGCTACACAGTCTCCCTCTGACTATTGGAAAAGCGAAACTGCCCGTTCGGCTTTAGAAAACTCTGACTGTTTGTTCATCCTTCGACAAAAACAGGAAGCCTTAGAGCAGCTTAAGCGTAAAGGTCATATTGCGATGGATGACCATCAGATTCAAATGCTCGAGTCTTTAACGACTGTTGCGGGTGCTTACTCGGAAGTTTTTATCAGAATCGGAGATCAGCCGCCTTCCGTAAACCGCTTGCTTTTGGATCCTTACTCTCAGCTCATGACCAGTACCCATCCGAACGATATCGAAGCGGTTAATCATTACCTTCAGCAGGGCTTGTCCATGCATCAGGCAATTGAAGTTGTCCTTAAGGATCGAAACAAATGACAAATCCTTCCTCAAGCAACATGAAGACAGAAAGCACTCAGCATCAGCCTGCCGTACAGACACCTTCTCTGCTTCCTAAAATCTTAGCTGTCGCAGTCCTGGTTCTCGCCGCTCTTGCAGCCGCTGCCTTCTTCATGCTGTACAAGCAAACTCTAGAGACTCCTGCCTTTGCGGTCCTGAACCTCAACAAGGTAGTGCAAGTCAACGAAACCATTCTGGCTTCTAAAGGATTAAAACCTGAAGAGTTAGCCGTTGAAGCCAAAATCTTTGCACGGCGCATGAAAGCCGAAATAGAAAACCTTCAAAAAGAATGCAATTGCACTTTATTGGTTTCTTCTGCGGTGATCTCACCGACAAAACTGCCGGACTACACCGATCCCTTGCTGCAAAAGCTCGGTTTTACACCGGACAAAATCGCTAAAGCGGAAATCTTAGTCGCCGAACGCATGAAAGCCCTTCAATCTGATTTTTCTAAGGCGTTCAAATGAATTTAGCTCATAACGCCGTGAAATTCTTTTTAGGCATTTCACGCCATTACTCTCGCTACGGCTGGATTTGGATGCTCGCATTATTGATTGTGGTCGTTCTCACGCATCACTGGAAATTGGCTTACAACTACACCAACTCTTTGCCCCAAACGTTGTTTGCGATTCAGCTGGGACAAAAGGATGTTGAGCGAGGCGACTATGTAGCTTTCTATCCTCCTAAAAGCGCAACCGCCGGCAATGAGATGCCGTTTGTTAAGAAAGTAGTTTGTTTGCCCGGAGAAAGAATTCGCACCTATGGTCAGCAAATCTTTTGTGAAGACAAGCCGGTTGCGGTAGCAAAAAAAGTCTCGCTCAAAGGAGAGCCTTTGCAGAAGATTCAAGACCAAGTCCTCGGCGAAGAGGATTACTTTCTCTTGGGAACCCATCCCGACTCATTTGATTCTCGATATTCAAACTTCGGACCGATTAACCGCTGCCGTTTTATCGGCAAAGCCTACCCTATTTTTTAATTTTCGCCCTTCCATGAAAACCTCTCATCTGCTTTTAGCTTGCTGTCTTTTGGCTTCAGTAGGAGCCTTGGCGGGCTTTACCCACGCCGGACTAGAAATCCGCGACCTCGGCATTTCTGCTGCTCCTGCTGAATCCGCAAAAGGTATAGCCGGTTCTTCGATGCTTAAAAACCATAAGGCAGCAGCCGTAAAAGAAAATCCTGCCGTAAAAGAAAAGCCTAAGGCCCTCGGCCCGACTTATCCGATTGCTGAGCCTGATTTGTTGGAGCTTTTTATGGAAAGAATCAACCAACTTAAATCTTCAGGTCAGTACCAAAAACGTTTTGACCAAGAAAAACAAAAAATCGCTGAACTCATGCGTAATCCTCCGGCCGTTGTTGGTCTTGCCAAGGCACAAGAAATCAGAATTTGGCCTTTGGAAGCTTCTATACCTGAAACCTTACCCGAAAGCCTTCTTCGTCAGGCTGCCTCCGTTGAGTTGCCGAGGATTTCTCGAGAGTTGATTTTTATTGACGGAACCGACAAAGAAGAATTAGATGCAGCCAAAGCCATCGCAGCACAAAGGCCTGATTCTCGAGTCGTTCTTGTCAACGGCAACATCAGTGAAGCAAGCCGTACCCTTAATAGAAGAATATTTTTTGACCAAGGGGGCTCTTTAACTCGTCTTTTCGGCATCCATGCGACGCCGGCCATGCTCTTTAACGGCACTGACGGCCCGAGCGGAATGGAGTTTCCGCCCCAAGAAGTTCAATCCGTCCTATCTAACCTCCTCTAAGCCTGCTTATGAAAACTTTCCTCTTCATCTTTACGCTTTTTTGCGGCCTGCTGAGCACCTCTGCTGAAGCCGCTTGCCGAGGCAAAATCATTAATCCGGTGACCGATGTCTGCTGGAGCTGTATTTTTCCGATTAAGTTAGGCGGCATTACGCTGGCTTCCGGCAAAAATCCGGATCCGGATACCGGCGCAAACACCTTTTGTGCCTGCACTTCCGGTGCCAATATCAAAGTCGGCATGAATATGTCCTTCTGGGAGCCGTTAAGAACGGCAGAAATCGTCCGTCAGCCTTACTGCTTCCCCTCGCTCGGCGGATTGGATTTAGATGTCGGCATTCGTGCGCCGGCCCACGGTAGAACTCCTTCTAAAACTGCTGCTTCCGGGCGAACTTCCTTTTATCAAGTGCATTGGTATTTCACGCCTTGGCTCTTTGTTCTGGAAGTCTTGCTCGATACCGATTGTTTAGAACAGTCTGCGTGGGATTTAGCTTACATGACCGAACTCGATCCTCTTTGGGATGACTCGGTGACCACCTTTTTCTTAAACCCGGACGTCAGTTTATTTGCAAACCTTCCGGCTCAAGCCGCTTGTGCGGCCGACTGCGTGGCCAGCACCACGAGCTTACCGGTCTCTGAGCTTTACTGGTGCGGGGGTTGCAGCGGAAATATTTTCCCTCTCACCGGATGGGTTGCTTCTCATGTTCATTTACCGCAGGCCTCTTCTCTATTAGTTTCTCGTTTTCTGATGAAGCTTCACCGTCAAGGTCTTCAATGGGCTGCTTACGGCAAGAAAGGACAATGCGGACCTTATCTCGAACCCATCATGGATAAATCCGTCTATCGCACCCAAATGGTGTATCCGGCTCGTACAACCGACAAAGTTGACGGCCGCTGCTGTTATCCGATTGGAGCTTCAACAGCTCTTTGGTCTTCCGGTAAAACTTGGGCCTCCGGGGGCGAAGATGCTGCCTATCTTGTTTACCGTAAACGCGACTGCTGCCAGGGATCCGGCATTACCGGAATTTAAATCATGTTCAAACGTTCTCTCCTAATAGTGGCTATTGCGTTGTCCTTTAGCCTTTCTCATGCTGCCTCTGTAAGTGTCTCGGCCGGTGACTCAGCCTCCGAGCAGTCGTTGCCGTTAACCATTGACGATATCCTTAGCAATGCTCAGGCCATCCAAACTGAAATGCTCAATCAAAACCGCATGGAAGCCCTGCTTTTGGTCTCTCTTTCCATGCCTGAAGCTTCTCTTAAAAGATTAGCCGTTGACGCAAAAGATGCCGACGTTCCTTTGGTTTTCAGAGGTGTTCCCGTTGACCAGAAAGCCGCTGCAAATAAGCCTCTTTTAAATCCGCAAAGTCTCCAAGCTTTTAACTTCTTAGTGGAGTTAGGAGCTTCCGTGGAACTCAATCCGGAAATCTTTAAAGAATTCGGAGTCACCGAAGTGCCCATGCTGATAATTCGTCAGCATCAACAAAAGTCTCCCGAATCCTCAGGCTCTTGCGGAAATCAAAATCCGGACGCAGCACAAAACGCGGCTCTGGTCTTAGGAGATGTGACTTTAGGCTACATGCTCGATACGCTCACGGACAGACAAGATGAAATCGGCAAAGAAGCTCAACGTCTTCGCCAAAAACTCGGAGAGCGTCCCTAATCATGAGAACTTTCTCCTTTGCCCTTTCCGCCGTGTTCCTAACCGCATTGGCCCTGACCTTCCAGGGAGCCGGATGTTCATCAGCCGCAGAAACACCGGTTAACTCCTCTCGTGCCCGCTCTGCTTCTATGTCAGCTAACAGCAAAATGAACAAGGAGGATGCAATGAATGCAGCCAAGGATGCAGCTGCAGGCGTCTCCATCAAAAACATCCTGGCCTCCGGCTCTTCCACCCAAACCGTTCCCGGTTACGGTTCAGACGTCTCGGAACTTAAAAACTTGTTTAATAAAGGACAGGGAGATTTGCTCGGCCCGGGTCAAATCAAAGCTGACGGCTGTCTTGATAAATCTTCTATGGATTGCCGTGCCGTCCAAGTGATCTATGACACCAACTCTCGTCCTTCCTGGCCGGAATCTGACTTTGATCAAATCTTAGGAGACCGCGACCACGTTGTTGCAGGAGCGCAAAAGCCTCATCCGGACGTCAGCGACTCAAATGAAATAACTTGCGAGACCATCACCACAACCACACCTCCCCAATACGAATACACCGCTTGCGAAGAAACAACCGGAGCAACCACCGAACAATGCTTCTCCGGTTGGGCGGAGCAACTGGAAATCACGTCTTTATTCAAGTGTATTAATCGAACCGGAAACGTAAAAAACATTACCTGTACCAACCCCTACGTTTCTTCCGTCCAAAACTACACCTGCTTGGAAGCTCCGAGACAGTCTTGTCAGGTCGGCATCAATGTCGATGTTGAGTCTGAATACGTATATCAATGCTCTAAGCAGCTCGTCCAAGCAAAAACTTATCGCTGCAATAAAGTCCTTTCCGTTGTGGCTACCCCGGGCTGTGAAATCGGCAAAATGCAGCAGGCCCAAGCCGAAGACCATTTAGGCTTAGGCACCGACGAGTGCAACGGCGGCGATATCGTTAGTCTTAAATACGCTTGCTCTAAAGACGAAATCCCGACCATTCGAATAGAGACTAATGTTAAGAACTCAGCCAACTTCGGCTTTGAGGTTAAAGCGTTGGACTTTGATGAAGAAAGAGAATTCTCTAACTGCAAAGGCCGTTGGACCGGTAAAACCCGCTGTGTTGGCAGCTCCTGCACCACCGAAGTCAAAATGGATGTCTACTATAAAAAGAAAAATCAGTTCGTCCGCTCCGGCAGTCTCTCTAAAGTTTTCGGTTATCAGACTTATTCTCATGGAGCCGAAATCGATCAATGGACCATGTCCTGCGTCCTGGAAGACGGCTCAACTGTGGAGTACCAATGATAAGAATCTTCCTCGGCCTGCTCCTTTCCTCTTTGGTTCTTGTTGACGTTCATGCGGCATGCACGGACGGAGAATACGTCTGCGTTGACGGTCCCGGTTCCAAATATGTGGACGGTGTTGAAGTCTACAGAGAATGTTGGAATTATCAGTTCAGACGTTCTTGTAATGAAGCCGCTGAAGTCAACTATTGCGCTGCCTTAGAACAAACGCCTGCCTGTAATCTTGTTAATAAAGTCTGCGTCTCCGCAGATCTTTCAGGAACTTGTCTTAGATGGGAACAAAAATTTTCCTGCTCGGAAGAAATGCCTCCGGAAGAAAATGTGAAACTCTTGGACTACAGCCATACCGTTTCCTCCTCCCAGCAGAACAATCAATGTCAATCCTTCATCGACAACAAAGAATGTTATGTCGCGGCCCAGCGATGCGTAGAGCCGGGAGAGACTCGCGTCATTAACGGGGTTGCCGTCTACAAAGAGTGTTGGCGCTACGAAAGAGATTACGCTTGCGCCTCTTCCGGCGTTTCTAATTCGTGCCTGACTTTGGAAGCAGCCTCAGGCTGCACGGCAGTCGGAGAACCGGTTTGTGTCAAAGAGGATGAGACGGGATGCGCGCAATGGCAGAAAACTTACCGTTGCGTCAACACCGGCCTTATCGAAGGGCCTGATATCACGCCGGAGGGCACCCCCGCTCTGCCGGGCTTTGATACCTTAAACTGCCAAAACGCCACTGCCGGCATGAGCTGTACTCTTCAGAGTTCTTCTTGCACGGAAGCCGGAGGCGTCAAAATCATCGACGGCGTGGAAATTGAGGCCGACTGCTGGGAGCAAACCCAGGAGTACCGCTGCATAGAAACCGTCAATGAAAACTCTTGCGAAGCCTTAGAAAAAATTGCAGCCTGTAAAGAACAGTCCTCCAAATGCATCGATAAAGTCGGTCTGCGCTGTTATGCAACGGAAAAAGAAATCCTCTGCCAAACCAATGAAGCTATTGACCCGGGTCCGGCGCAAGAAATCACATCAGACATCGTGATTTCGGGATTAACTTGGTCCGAGACTTGTCAGCCTTTAGAGAACAATCCCGACTGCAGCGTTTTAAATACCGTCTGTACGGAACCCGGAGGAACAAAAGAAATCAACGGAGAATTAATCACCAAGGACTGCTGGAAATACGAAACCACTTACGTCTGCGGTGCCGCAAACGGCCCGTCTTCCAACTGCACTTCCTTGGAACAAAATAAGAAATGCGTCAAAGTAGATTCCGTCTGTCTTTTCGAGGATGATGCCGGCAAGTGTTTGACTTATTCTCATATCTACAAGTGTGAAGAAAAAGAATCTTCTACCGTCACTGAAGTCATTTGCCGGCCGGCAGAATGTCTCGACGGCCTTTGCGGAGAGCCTGTACCTGCCGATAAAGATTTTGCTTGGGTGTTAAGCATTCTGGAAGTTGCCCGCGAAGGCGCCGTTTACGGCGACTTCGACGGCAATCAATTCTTTAAAGGCGAAAGCGATAAATGCTCTAAGAAGGTTCTTGGATTTTTCTGCTGCGACACTAAAGTTAAATCCGGCTCCGCTAATTCGGATGCTTTCGGTAAAGCTTTGACATTTGCCGGAGACGCCACCGTCGAAGCCATTAAATATGTCGGCAGTCCTTATGTTTACGACGTTCTCTCGGCATCCGATTCTACTTCCGGCTTGCTGACGGCTTTGTACGGCAATGCTTCATCAGGAGTCTACAACCCGTCGTTGTCTTTCTATGGATTCGGGATGACGCTGCAGGGAGGCACCATGTACTTCACGTTTGACCCGACTTCCTTTGCCGTCACCGTAGCTTTCCAGATTGCTATGGACTTTCTGCAATGTGAACCTTCCGAACAGGCTTTGATGCTGAAAAAAGGCCAAAACCTTTGTCATTATGTCGGCACTTACTGCTCCAAAGGAGAAAAGTTCGGCTGCATCGAACGTTCGGAATCTTATTGCTGTTTCAATTCTCGTCTTGCCAGAATCATTCAGGAAGAAGGCCGTAAGCAAACCGGAAAATCCTGGGGTTCTGCTAAAAATCCGGATTGTTCCGGCTTTACTTTAGAAGAGCTCGAAGCATTGGATTTTGAAGCCATGGATTTATCTGAGTTTGAAGCAGAAATCAAAGCCAAGGCCGAACTCAATAAAGAAGCCGCTGCGGACCGCGGTCAAGCTCACTTCAACCGCCTGGTTAACGAAAACCTCGGCGGATACGTTGCCCCTAATCAAGGAACCTCCGGTGTAGTCAATCCCGACTTTACCGGCACGCCTTCTTCGCCACCTAAGAAAAAATAATCACTGAATTTCTGAAATATGTCTCTTAAACTAATACTCACCGTCCTCTTGGGCTTTATGGCTTCGTTGTCCGCAGCCCAAGAAAACAACTTCTGGACTGAAGATGTCTGGAAATCCGACGAACGCGGATTTCTTTACTATCCCTCGCCTAAACCTAAAGAAGTAAAACCGGCTCCCTTAGACCTTAAAAGCATTCCGACAATTGAAGGCTTAAGAGAAGAAAGAGAAAGGCGCCTCAATACCGCCGTCATGAATCCAACCGAAGAAAACATGAAACTCTATTTAGAGGCCAATCACTTCGTTCAAGAAAAATCTGCCCTCTTCGCCGACCAATGGAGAAGAGTTACTTGGCAGAACCCGGAATACGATTTCTCCGCCAGAAATCCTGCCGCTAACTTTGCCCAAGTAGACTTAAAAAATGAACGCAACAAACAAAAGGCTCTGGATCTCGGATCTCTTTCAAAAGAATGGGGTCTGGTCTATTTCTTCAAAGACAATTGTCGGTTCTGTCACCTTCAAAGTCCGTTGATTAAAAAGCTTTCCACGGACTACGGTTTTGAAGTGATTGCCGTCTCATTGGACGGCTCGGTTAATGAGCATTTCCCGGAATCTTTGCCCGATAACGGCATCGGTGCTTTGTTGACTAAAGGACAAGGCATCCAACAAGTTCCCGCGCTCTTTATGGTCAACCGTGAACAGACCAAAAGCTTTCTTGTCTCGTCCGGTGTAGTAGCACTCGAAGACATTCTCTCCCGCATTGCATTGCTCGGAACGAAAGAGCCGGGAGCTTCTTTATTCGGCGGCGAGTCTCTCAAAGACACAGCCTATCCATCCGCCTCTAACCCGTTAAATCAAGAATAACAAGATGAAATTTACAAAAACTCTAACTTCTTTAGCCCTGTGCACCTGTCTTGCTTTACCGGCCCAAGCCGGCTTTATGAAAGACTTCTACGCCTCGGCCGGTTCTTATCAAGGCAACATTACATCGGCCGGCATCTATCAGTCCAACTCAATGAATACCATCACCGGAGGCGGCTTTGTCTACAGAGCTCCCAGAAAGGATTTCAATGCTTTTTATTTCACTCCTCCTTCTTTGTCTGCCGGATGCGGAGGCATCGATATTTTCTTAGGAGCCTTCGGCATCCCGAGCCGTGAAGAATTCGTGGCTTTCTTAAGAAACATCGGCACCGCCCTTCCCGGCCTGGCATTCCAATTAGCTCTTCAGTCCTTAGCGCCTGATTTAAATGAACAAGTCACCAGTTTCCGAGACTTGATTCGCCAGTACACCAATATGTTTTCTGACTCCTGCACCGCAAGCCAAAACCTTCTCAAAATGACAGGGGCTCAGCAGTTTCTAGAAAAATCAGCCTTCGAAGCCAGAAGCTATCTCCGTTCTACAGGTATCGTCTCCGATGAGTCCGAAGCTAACGCTAAAACCAGAACCGACGGCTCCGCAGTTGTCAGCAACGCCCCGGCACAAAAGGATTCCGGCGGTTCCGTCATTGATGCTCCTGAACTGAACCTCACTTGGGCTTTACTCTCAGGCGGCTCATTTTCTACAAAATACAACCAAGAACTTAGAGAGCTGATGATGACCTTAGTAGGCACCGTCATCTACATTAATGAAGGAACCGGCGAGAATACGGTCACTCGGGCTATTCCGATTGCGGGACAAGACCTGGTCGGCTTTATGTTCGGCAGAACCGATGCGCCGAGCTTAGAGACCGAAGCTTTTCGTCTACGTTGCCAGAAAGGAGACGAAGAACTTTGCCTTACCGTCACTAAAACTGCTTTAGAAGATATCAACCTTCCCTTTATGTTTATGCAGGCCGCTTCCAACTACCGTCTCTCCATCCTCGAAAGAAATCCTGACTTGGTCTCGGAAGATGACCTGATGTTATTGGCCACTTCCACCACCATCCCGCTGATTCGATTGATCAACACCACGGCATCAAAGCGTTTTCTTGGGTTTTCTCAAGATTTGCTTGCCGTCTATGTGGAAGCGGCGGCTTATGAAGCAATTATTCGAGCCATGGATGCTTTGGCCTTAGATATTAAAGCGGCGGCCGCTTCCTCTTCAGCCTCACAAACCGGCCGAATCGCCGAAGAGCACCTCAAACAAATTGAAGTCCGTATTTCTGAGGTCCGCGCAGATCTTTCCCGAAGAAGCGATGCCGTTTTTCAGCAGATGAGCCGGGCCCACAGCTTCGTGACGCAAATCGAACATTTGGAAAAGAGCGTCAAAGGAGCATTGGCTGCTGATTTAGCTGCGAATTTATCCTTCGGAGATAAGAACTGATGGTTTTAGACTACTTTGCCTATTGGAACGGCGCTCAATTAAGAGATCTTTTCGAAGCTGTTGTTGCAATTACTTCCGGCCCTTCTTATCAAGGCCTAATTAAAAGTGCGGTTCTTGCCGGCTTTCTCGTGACGCTCACTACAGCACTTTTTAGATGGCAAGGAATGGCTGCAAAAACTTTCTTATTTGCGGTCGTCCTCTTTTATTCTCTCTTATTAATCCCAAAAACTGACCTTTCCATTCACGATGAAAGAGCCGGGACGGTACATGTCGTCCAAAATGTGCCTTTCGGCATCGGCTTTTTTGCGTCTGTCACTTCAAGAATCGGGCATTTTCTAACCACAGGCTTTGAAAGTGCTTTTGCTCTTCCTGATGCAGAAAAGTTTTCTAAATTCGGCATGGTCTATCCTCAAAGAGCAGTTTCTGTTTTGCAAGGAATCGGTACGGTGACTCCTCTTGGACGACGTAAAGTCAACCGCTTTGTGGCCGACTGTTTAACCCCTGAACTCACCGATAATCCTGAAAAAGTTAACGAGCTCGCTCAAAGCTCGGATCTTTGGGCAACCGTCACGGCTAACGGTTGGCTAAATCCGGCCAGAAGCACTCTAAACGAAAACGGGGAAGTAAAACGCTGTGATGAAGCAGCTGTTGAGCTGGAGACCTTTTTAAACGGCTCCGAACTAGACGAAATCAAGAAAAAACTAGGAGCACTTTTAACTCCGGACAGAGCCGATCCGGCTCAAGCCATTATGACAAGTCTGCCTCATGCAGAAAGTCTTTTGCTCGGCCTCTCCCGTTCTCTCGATTCATCTCTGAAGCATTCCATTATGCTTCAGGCTATTCCGGAAGGTGTTTCTTCCATTGCTCAACTTTCAGGTTCTCCTTTGAGTCTGGCAGTAAATCTTGCGAAAGCTCAAGGTAATTTAGCAAGCGAAATCAGTTATCGCACCATGAGCGAAATCGCGAAGGTCTCTTTGCCTAAAATCAGAAACTGCATTGAATTTGTCATCATTGCTGCCTTTCCATTGGTTTTTATTCTCATCATTGCCGCCGGAAGTAATGCGGGCCTCATCTTTCGTTCCTTTTTTGTGCTGTTGATTTGGGTTCAGCTTTGGGCACCGTTTTATGCCGTTGCTAACTATCTTCTTATCTCGGTTGATTCGAATCCGATGAACAGAATTATTGCCGAGTATGGCGGAAATTCTTTAATGGCGGTTGATTTAATCCGGCAGACGGGAGCAAGCTCGCAGGCAATGGCTGGATATTTAATGCTTGCTATTCCTATGTTGGCTCTTGCTATTGCTAAGGGAAGCGACTATGCCGCCGCTGCTTTGGTAGGAGGTTTAATGGGACCGGCTCAATCAGCCTCTCAAGGTCTTTCAGGGCAGCTCTCTTCCGGAAACTTTTCCTCCGGAAACTTGTCAACAGGAAATGTTTCTTCAAACTCCGTTAACGCCAATAAAAACGATACTTCTTCATCATTTGCAGACCCTTATACGAGCAAAATTTCGACAGCGTACGGTACGGTAACGCGAGACGGTGACAATCACGTCACTGGGATGGTGCGTTCCGGAATTGATCTTGGAATTTCTTCTTCCTCTACAATTCAGCAGTCAAGGTCAGTTACGGCATCTTCAATGTCTTCAACTTCGTTGACGACTTCGGATATGACAAACTTATCTCTGTCCAAATCAGCTACTTCCTCGGATTCCGGCTCTGTTAGTTTTGCGAAAGCTCTTTCTCATCAGCTGGATCAGTCCCACTCGAGTTCCCAGAACCTGTCAGACCAAAGCTCTTATAACAGCTCTAATTCCTACACTCGGTCTTCTACAGCTTCTTCCGGCCTGGCAACAAATCAAAATCTCAGCTTTAGCACGGGAGCCGGAGTTAAAGTCGGTG
Source organism: uncultured Turicimonas sp. (assembly GCF_902477955.1). Lineage (NCBI taxonomy): Bacteria > Pseudomonadati > Pseudomonadota > Betaproteobacteria > Burkholderiales > Sutterellaceae > Turicimonas > uncultured Turicimonas sp. Next base: position 16,294 of record NZ_CABSJB010000035.1, read on the forward strand.
CTGCCTCCGGAGAAGCGGAGGCGTCTGCAAATAATCCGGGTGGACAACAATTGCCCTTGAATCCAAACGCATCACTTCTAAATGCGGCTGCCAGCGGCCCCTCTGCTGCAAGGCAAAACTCCATATTGAACACAATCCAGTCCGCAGGTTCTGCTGTAGGCGAAATAGCGGGACTAGAAGCCGGGCTGAAAACTACTACGGCTCAAAATATTATTGATACAGCCACCGGGGCTAAATCTAGCGCAACAGCTGAACAAAGAAATCAGGCATATTCTCAGGTCAGATCTGCTGCCCAACAAATCGTTGCTTCTACTTCTGATTCGCACATTAAGAACGCTGCTGAGAACTTCCTAGCCTCTTTAAATAAAGCTCATCACGCGGCTCTTCAAAGAAGCAAACAATTCAATACTGCGGAAGGAACATCGGAAGCAAGAGCTTCAGCTGAAACGGGTTCTGATTCAACTTCAGTCAATAATGATGTCTTAGTGATGAACCGGCTTCTACACAACGGCAGAAGCGCAGAGTCTTCTTTAGAAGAGATCTTTCACCGAACAGAAGTCCGAGAACAAGTTGGTTTTGATCGTGCGGCCCAAGCCAAAATAGCTGCAACGGGCAAAGAAACCTTTGGCGCTGGTCAGATTGACGCACCGCGGAAGCTTAATAAAGCCATCGGAAAGGCAATGATCGAACAAAACTTCCAAAAAAACGAACAAGAAGTCCTAAAGCAAAATCACCAATTCAGAAATCAAATTCATGAAGAAAGTCGAAAACAAAATACCGAACCTGAGCGCAATAAAGCTTTTGTTGATTCCGTTAGAAATCAGGCGCAAACCATCGACAACACTAAAACTAACTTAGAAGATAATGCGAAAGAACAAGAGCAAGGAGTGATCAACGCAGTTGAAAGGTACCATCTAGACCAGAAAGGATTAAGCACAGTCCTAGCAGTGAGCTTAGCTGGTGGTCTTGGCTATAAAAGTCCGATGAACTAAGCCTCAAAAGACTTTTTAACCTCATTGGCGACTTGTTTCAATTGAAGGGTGTAAGTTTGTACAATTGAAACTGAAATGGCCAGTGTAGCAGCCACTTACATTTCGTTTCAGTTGAAGGATGTAAGTTTGTGCAATTGAAACGAAGTTAAACAAGAGTATTTACAAGAGGCCTTAAAAGTTTCAGTTGAAGGATGTAAGTTTGTGCAATTGAAACTTGAATTGTCTAATGCTTCGACTACTTATACCCAGTTTCAGTTGAAGGATGTAAGTTTGTGCAATTGAAACCCCTCAGCTAACCCCATGAAATTTTTAAATTTTATTTGTAGTTAGCTGAGGAATTCTTCGAAACAGATCAAACTGCATGAAAAGCACCGAAATTTTCGAAAAAATATCTCCTTGACTCAATAACACTGAGCTCTTCATAATTTAAATCAGAATCGTAATGATTAATCTGAGCTCCCAAAAAAGATTTTTCCTTTAGCATCGCACTTCTTAGGAATCAAAAGCAAACCTAGCTACAAAAATGCGGGACGATGGTCTTGTTTTCCTTTGTCGGCCTCTCCGAGCTCAATGAGGATGGGAACCTCCTCCGGCAGAACCAAGATATGATTATCCACTTCTTCGTATCATTGTTCTAACTTAACAGCAGCCCCACTTTATGAAAGCCCTCTCTTTTAACCCGAATACAAGAGCCATCCGGTAAAGAACTTTACTCGCACTGTCAGCCCCATACCTCCTTGCCTGTATTTGAGTTAACGCTTCTTGCAGTTTAGATTCCGCGCTTTCACCTTCTCTTGAAACTTTAAATTCGAATATCCAAGTCCTCTCTCCAATTTCGACTTCAAGATCCGCACGACCATGCGCATTGTGATGCTCAACACGTGAATTCAGACCGGCTCCAGAGAAGTAGACCTGAACAAATGCTCTCAGCGAAGACTCATCTCTGACGGGATAACGGGCATAATCAATGGCTGCAAACAATCGATTCAATATATGAAATACCGCCTCCGGCTTGTCTTTGGATAAAACTTTCACAATCGGACCCGCTCCGACCTGGCCCGGAACTCTTCCATTTAAAAGTTGCTCCAAATATAGCTGGGCTATGGCTCTTTTAACTTCTTTATTGGGATATCCTAGAAATACAGTGTCGCCATACTCTACAGATTTAATCGTCAGATAACCTGCTTGTGTCAACAATCCGACATCTGACAAATTTTCAACATCGGATGAACTGCTAAGGACATTTAACGGCAAACTTTGTTCCTTATCGTATTCTTCCGGATTTTTTAATGAATGAGACTGAAGATACTGGATTAATACGCTCGGTTTTCCGCCGCTTTCAAACCAATAATCCTTCAAGCCTCTTTCAGGTGATGAGAAAAAACGCAACAAAGACCAAGGAGCAAATACCTTTTGTTTTGCTGTCTCTTCAAAACAAAAACCGTCATAGTGTTCCGTCAGTTCTAGCAAAAGTTCTTCCTTTGTAGTGTCTAGTGTTTCCGAAGCAGAAATCAAGTACTCAGAAAAGTACTCCTGCACCTCAGTATGTGTGTATCCTAAAAGCGAGCCATATTCTGCCGACAGTGAAATATCCGATAAATTATTTAATTCCGAAAAAATACTGGTCTTATTAAATTTTGTTATTCCGGTGATGAACAAAAAACGTAAGGCAGCATCGTTTGATTTTAAAGTTGCATAAAAACGAGAAAGTTCTGTTCGAACATCTTCAAAAAGATCTTTTCTATCTAAGCATGAGGTAAGCGGCGCATTATACTCATCTATCAACAACACTACAGAACTCAAAGCTTGCTTCTTAAACCAAGTAGACAATTGACTTATGAGCGAGGTACCGTGAAGTTCAAAACGAAATCCGTAAGGCGCAAAAGCTTCAACAATTAAATCGTGAAATTGGAGTTCAAACTCTTTCAAATTACGGAAACTTTTTGCTTCAGAGAAATCTAGTCTTATCACTAGGAGTTTTTCTTCTTCTTTCCAAAGTTTTTCAATCTTGAGACCATGAAAGTCTCTCATTCCATATTTGAATAAAGATTCAAACGTGGAAATTAACAACGATTTCCCAAATCTTCTCGGACGAGCTAAAAAATACTTCCCATTCTGACAGGCCAGGGTGTAGACCTTATCTGTCTTGTCAACATATATTTGGCCAAGTTGTCTTAACTTCTGGAATGATGATGTACCCAAGGGCAACTGTCGCAATAGTTCCGTATTCATAGAGTCCTTCCTTTTCTCATCATTATAAAGTGTCGGCTTTTCTCAAGCCTTCCCTCTTCATGGAGTAACTCAAAAAATTGAACAAATCCGCCTTACAATCACGCCGGCTCGGGTTATATCTTGATTCAGAGGAGTTCAAAGCACGCTCAGTTAACCTACTCAACTCAACTACTACTTCTTTGGATAAATCCAGTTCTGCCTAAGATCCATATTCTCTCTTTCGGGACATAAGTATGAGCTGAAAAAATCAAGAAATATCTGAAATGGGTCTCTCACCGGTTCCTTTTCTTTTGAAGCATGAACCAAGTAATTCTTCTAAAAAATCTCGATTCCTTCTTTTCTACAAATTCCAAGATATGATTTCTTTCTAGACCAACTCAACACTTAGATGCTTCACAAATCTCATCGATGAAAGAACATTTAAACGGTATTTTTTGGAATACAGGAGCTTTCGAAATGAACCTCCTATGTTCCGCAAAAACGAATGAAATCTGCAACTCTTTCCGGGCAAATCTGAATCATCTAACCTGGAATTGGCTGAGTCTGCTCGAAAACAATCCTGCTTCGCTTAGTCAAGCAACTACTGTTTTGGAAGGGAGGGCCAGCGATGACTTAAATCCTTTTGATGCCATGCAGGTTAAGAATTTTGCATACGGCGCTGAGTTCTTATTGAACCTTGTAAAAGAACAAAAATTTGACCTTTCTGTGCCTATTGCTTGTAATCTTCATAGCAAAGTCGGCAACCACGAAGCTCTTGAATGGGGACGCCTCAGAAACGCTCCCGTCACTCTCAGAAATATCAAATTTTGTCCCCCCACTGCTAATCTCCTTCAGATCATCAACAATGGTTTCCGCTACTTGGAAGAGTGCATTTCCAATCCGGCAGAAAAAGCAATTGCAACTTTTCTGTTTGTGGCTAGAAATCAGCCGTTCTACGATGCAAACAAACGAGCCGCATCTTTACTGATGAATGGCTTATTGATGAAAAGCGGATTCTTTCCAATTTCAATACATCCGCGCAATACTCGGATTTTTCATGCAGCTCTGGGAAGGTTCTACGAGACTGGCGATGCCAACCCAATGTTTGATTTGTTCCTCCGGCTCTCCCACCCTTGCAAACTTTAGAGCTTAAAAACCCTTTGGAAAGTTAACGGCTTAAGTGTTTACGTCAAAACCGCAACATCAAAAGAGGGCCTTCCTCTAAACTCATTCAATCCTAATAAAAATCATCACTTTTGAAACCAACTTTTGAGTGAGTAAAGAATAAGATATTGATGCCCATTTTCAAAGTTACACGGTATGGCTTTTTTGGAAAAGTTTTGACGACTCAGATTGCAACAATTGAGCTTTTCTCTCTGGTGAGAACTTTCAATCGGGAAGAGTTTTATCTCTTTGGAAGAAAGATTTTTGTGCGTCCGCTTCCTTTGGCTTTCTCGCAAGCTTCAATGATTAACTCAGTCTTTTCTCGTCAAAACAGAGAGACACTCCGACAACAATCGAAAACTAAAGCATCTATGCCTTCGGAATCTCTTACGCCGGAGACAAATGAAGATAAGAGTTGCTTCAAACGAAAAGTCATTCTCTTAATGACCGACCATCTCGCTTTAGTCGGAGGTGCCGAAACCAGGATCGTAAGAACTGCAGAACTTTTATCTGAACTTAATTTTGTTCCCATCCTCCTGTGCCAACATAATGCTCATGCCGCTTCTCAAAAATTCCCCAATTTAATTTTGAATTATCGAGATCCGCACATCGGTACAGTCATTGGTAAATGGATTGACGAAGGACTCATCCACGGCATTGAATTCCATGTCAAAAATCCTCGGGTACTTTACGACCTTCCGTTGTTTGAGTGGAAAGATAAAATAATATTAGGAGCTCAAATCCATAACCTATTTGCATTGACGCAGGAACTGAAACAACAATTTGAATATTGTCATTACATTGTTTCCTCTCAATTGGCCTTTGTGCCCAAAACTAAAGTCATTCGAAACTGGATCGACGCCTCTAAGTCAAATTCGTTCTGGAGCTACAAAAATCAAAAGAAAGCACTATTAATTTCTCGCCTCTCCAAAGACAAAAAGATGCACTTCTCTAAGTTTGTCAACTTCTGCCGAAAACATGAACTAGATTTTCATATTGCTTCCGATTGGCCACGGCTGCCGTGGCAACGTCGTTTTCTTTCTTCTCTTGAACTAAACGATGCTGAATTCATCGGACCGGTGTCCTCTAATTCTTACCTCAGACATTCAGCTGGACAATATCTGTTCATCGCTGGAATTGGCCAAGTTCCGCTTGAAGCTGCATCTTTGGGAATTCCTACCGCTGTAATGTCATCGAAATCCGAAAAGGAGTTTCAAGATCCGCTCGTTTTTCTTGAAAAAGACAATTTACCTCTCCTTGAGCAATGGAACTTTGTGATCAATCAATGTCCTATCCATACTCTTACGCCTAATGCTCAAAGGTTTATGCAGAATCAAACAACTGGAGCAATCAGGGAAGAATTTTTCTTAGAAGATGAACTCAAAAATCTGCGAACTCCGAATGACCTAATTGAAGTCTACGAAAGATGCTATATGAAACCGTCTTAGGAGATATGAATCAAAATCCTTTCATTCAATGAGCATAAAAATACTTATTCACCCCAATTGAGCCGCCGATCTTTGAAAAAAGCCCCAGATTAGATGACGTTTTATTCCGTTTTAGTTTTCTGGATGTCCGAAGATCTGCTGGAACTTTCTTTTTTGTCATTCTGCTCTCTAGTAATTTTTACCTTGCAGCAACATTCCTTTTCAGGGGTAATAAGGATTTTTTTGAATATGCTCTTTAAGTCTTTCATGATGAACTATCCTAATAATGAATTAAAAATAAAGCCCGTTGCGCAAGCGACGGCAAAAACTGAGATAAGAAAGGCGGCCAGCATCTTCTTGGTAAAAATAGAGCTGAGCAAAGAAACTTCGGGAAGACTTGCGCCTCCGCCCCCAATCATTAGCGACACTAAAACACCGGGCCCTAACCCTACACTCTGAAGAACCGTGGCCATTGGAATAATAGTTTCCGTTCTTATGTAGAGGGGAATTCCAATGAGCGCTGCAGCTGGAACACTAAACCACGCTGGGATCCCTCCAACTTTTTGAACAACGGAAACCGGTAGGAGCCCATGAATAAGAGCTCCGATCGCAGTACCGACAAGAAGGTAAGGGAATACTTTTCTAAGGAGCAAAAGAGAATTGAGGATTGACGTTTGAATAACGGTTTTTAGTTTCATTCCAAACGTACCGGCTAATTCCGACCACATCTGTAGCTCTTTCTTTCCTCCGGTGATACTAATGTCATAAATCTCTTTTTCAAACCCAAATTTCTCCAAAACCAGTCCGCACAAAACTGCAAAGATAAAAGTACATAAACCGTACAGAATTGCAGTTTTAATCCCGAAAAACACTCCCATCAGAGTGATGATGGCAGGGTTCATAATCGGAGATGCTAAAAGAAAAGCAATCGAAGTGGAGAAGGGAGCCTTTGAGTTAACAAAGCCCACAAATAACGGAATAGTTGAGCAGGAGCAAAACGGAGTAACGCCTCCGAGAAGAGCCCCGCAGCACGCAGATAAAAATTTATTGCTTCTCGAAAACTTAAAAATTTTGCTCTTTGGATTGATGAAAAATTGACCGATCCCAACTAAAAACGAAATCAGAAAAAACAATCCAATAAGCTCAAAAGTAAGTTTTAAAAATTCAAGCAGAAAAGAAGGCATCATGATCCTAAATAAAGATAATAAGGACTCCTCTGCAAGCTAGAGCCTGCATGCTTCTTAGAAGGTGTAAGAATGTAGAGAAGCTGAGGTTTCGGAATCCTTTACATCATTCTTTTGATTCTTCTCATTGTTACTGTATTTCTCGAACATTGAAGGAAGCCCTTCAGACAAGTCAACTCAATCGAATAGAGGATAGAATTAGCTTTCTTTTGTGCCTTAACGACTTGAGCTTCTTTCAAAACTGCAAGATGTCGAGAAACAGTAGGCATTTCCAACTGAACCATGTTTGTGAGCTCAGTAACTGTTTTTGGATTTTCAAGCATCGCCTCTACCATCATTAAGCGAGCAGGATGGCCGAGAGCTTTAAATATTTTCGCTTGCTCTTCGTAAACTTCAGGAAATTGTGCCATTCTCTTTAGACTCCCACCTACTCCACTCAGCAAAGAATCTTCCTAATTCTTTATAAAATTCGTGCTTGGCTTCTGTTTCTAACAGCAGAGACCATTCTAGGATGAATTTACTGAGAAATCTTTCAAAAAATTCGGCTTTTTCTTCTGGTTCTAAAAGCTCGTATATCTCGAGAACCGGAACAATATGTTCCGGTGGCTCTTTTATGTCTCTTTCTACTTCAAAACCCCTGCTTCCTAGGTAAGATAAATATTCGTCCAGAATCTTGTCGCCCAACTTATCTTTCCAGCAAGTAAGATAATTCTTAGCAGGAGGACTACCAGGACTTAAAAAAAGCCGTGTGTAGTCCAAAAGCATTGCTTCAAAAGATTTTGCATCTTGGGTCCCTTGAGTGTACAAATCGTCCAGACGTCGGGCCTTTTCTGCTAATTGTCCATCCAAAGATTCTGCAGCTTTCAAAAAAACATGCATATCTCTAAGTTCCTGACTGGGTTCAAATAAACCGAGCAAAACAAGATTAAGAGGTCTCTTCGTCATAAATACATTTCGCGGCAAGGAAGAGGCTTAAGCCCCTTCCGTGTTAATAGGTTAATAGATCACTCTCTCGGAGAGAACTGTCCCATGTAGAAGACCTTTGGATTAGTTCCTTTTTCTTCTTGAAGTCTTTGGACTTTGCCCGTCTTCAATTTTGCAGAAATAGTAGAGGTTGGATCATCTAAATCACCAAATATCCTAGCCCCCGCAGGACAGGCATCTACACAGGCAGGATTCATACCGTTGGAAGTACGGTGGTAGCAGAAGTTGCATTTTTCTACTACTCCCTCCCTTCTTTGAGCGGCGGAATCGCCTGCCTTAAATAGATTAGCATATGCTGGAACAGCGCCGGCCTTTTGGCCAAGTTCCTGAGCATCGCCTGTGGCTCCTCTTACAAGAACAGGCCGGGTTGCAGCATCCCCTCTCGGATCAACTCCTTTAGGATTGAAGCTGATGACAGAGTAAGTCTTACCGTCCAAGCTTTCGGGTCCTAACTCAGCAGAAGAGTAAGGGCAAGCATTCTGACACAGACGGCATCCTACGCATGCCTCGTCATTGTGAAGAACAACTCCTTCGGGGCTGACAAACATGGCTCCTGTCGGACAGACTTTAACGCACTGCGGATTTTCGCAATGGTTGCACATGACGGGAATAGCAATCTGTGTTGTGTTTGGGAATACTCCTCTGGTTTCTTGAATGAAATCTGCCCAATTAAATGATTGGCCTTCTCCTCGGGTTCTTGTGTTATTCTCAGCTTTGCAAGCCAGAGCGCAGGCCCCACAGGAAGAACATAAATTCAAATCAATGATCATTCCAAATCTCATTTCTCTCTCCTGGCTTAAAGTTTTTGAGAAATTTTCTTAATGTTGACTCTGGTGAATCCGCCATTTCTGCAGGAAGTACCGGATAAGCGGTCGTAGTCGTCCACTAGAATTTCATTGTTATTGCCGCCCCGGGGTGTTTTCCCGTATTCTTTTGCAGCAATCTGGCCATAGGCCCAGTGGCCCTGACCATAGGCTTTTGCAACCGTACCTGGACCTACACCTTCCCAAAGTTTCACTTCAGTGACAATGGTTCCGACCGGAGAAGAAATTTCGACGATGTCATTATCCTGAATACCGAGAGCCTTAGCATCAATCGGATTAATCTTAAGGACATCTCCCCATGAACGATCCCCGGCATCACATTTCTTGAATTCCTGCATCCAAGGAAGGTTGGCAGAGCGACCTTCACGGTTCAAGCGGCTCTTGTGATCAATGAACAAGAACGGATATTGCTTCTCTTCACCATGACGCAAAGGTTCTTCATAGTGAGGCATCCACCCTTTGATCCCTTTAGCTTGATAATGGCAAGCATCAAGAATCTTGTCAGGAGTAGTGTTGTATTTAGCTGCGTGAGCTTCTAAGACCTTTTTTAGATCTCCGGAAACAAACTCAAAATTACCGCTCGGTGTTGGGAACTTTCCGCCCCAATGTTTCTTGTAAACCTGAGGAGCGGAATTATGCATTCCTCTTTTCCTAAAATCTTCCCAACCATTGATTTGATCGCCCGGAATCGGCTTCGACGTACGGAGCCAGCATGGTGCTGAGGCTATCTTGGTAGTGATAAGCTGGAACTCTTTTTCATTAGTTGGTCTAGCACCTGTCTCAGGATCGACAAATTCTGTTGAGTAATAGTTCAGCAGTGTCGGCCAGCCTTTCTTAGCTAGTTTTTCTGCCAAAAGCCAAGTGACTTCATTTTCTTCCTGTTTTACATCCCAAATCCTATCGCATGTTGGTTGTTGCAACGAGGTCCAGGCATGCATGGAACCGAAACCTGTTACTGCGCCCATCCCTTCAGCTGCATTAAAGGTAGAAGGAAGAACAATGTCAGCAAACTGAGTCATTTCTGATGGGAACGGAACAATATGCACAAAGAACGGTACGTTAGCCAAAGCTTTTTCCCAGCGTTTGCCGTCGGCTGCAGCAAAAGGAGTGTTAGTCCACGAACTAATCATAACTTTCACGAAATCTGGATTCTCGAGCATATAGTTGGCAATATTGTTGGTCACAACGCCACTGCCCAGTTTGGCCTTCATAGCCGCCGGCATATCCAGGTCTCCACGGCCATCGATTTTCTTCCCTTTACCATGAGCCTTGGCGAGTTCGTCAATATATTTATCCATTGACGGATACTTGCCGCTGAGAGATTTGACAGGATCGTGGGTTCCTCCAACGTTATCAACTGAGCCTAAAATGCCGTTGAGCGCATGAACCACCATTGCCGTGTATGTACCTCTTGGGTTCATACAAACACCGGGCCCCATCCACACGATCACGTTCGGGGCGGCCTGTCCCATAGCCTTAGCTACCCGTCTAATTTGTTCCGCATCCAAACGGCATTCTTTTGCTGCTCTTTCAGGAGTCCAGTCTTTAGCCTCCTCGTTCCAATATGTAATCAGTCCGAGGGTGTTGTTTTCTTTAAAGGCCTGAGGATCTACCGTCTTTCCCGGAACAAACAAGTTCTTACCGTCAGCAAAGTCTCCGACAAAATCTTTATTCCATAGTCCTTCGGTAAGAAGCACATGAGCTATAGCATTAGCAAGAGCTCCGTCAGTTCCCGGAAGTATCGGAAGCCATTCTTTAGATTTAGCGGCCGCAGTAGATAGCCTCGGATCGACAGTTATTAAGATGCCCTTTTTCTGAAGCTCCCCAAGTCTTGAAATAACGTTAGGAACTTGTCTGTTGGAAGCAAAAGGATCCGTACCCCAGAACACAACGCACTTTGAATTTCCTAGGTCATAGTCCCTGTAAGAAAACAATCCCTGTGTGTAACCGGGCCCCATTTTTTCTGTTTCGGCGCAAAGAGCAGAAGTTGAGAAATTATTTGGGGATCCGAAGAGTTTTGTCAGAGTGCCATAAAGAAGAGCATGGGAAGTATTGCCGTATCTTCCTTTGAGATAAAGAAGTCTTTCCGGTTCGCCTGCATTTCGAAGTTCAACCATCTTGTCGGCTACTATATCCAGAGCTTCATCCCAGGAAATAGGAATCCATTTTGGATCGATCCCGCGTCCTTTCTGAGGATTTGTTCTCTTAAGAGGCTGTTTAATACGATCCGGATCATAATTTTCTTGAGGGATCAAATGTCCTCTTGGGCAGCAGAATCCATGATTACCTTTCGAATTTTGATTTCCGCGTACTCTTGTGGCTCGCCCATTCTGATTAAAAACTTCGATAGCACAGTATTGAGTG
>NZ_CABSJB010000036.1:0-26495 GCF_902477955.1 uncultured Turicimonas sp.
AAACCTCCGGTTGCCAACACGACGGCTTTAGAATCGATTGTGTATTCTTTCTTATCCTTACCGATTACTTTTACGCCTGCTACTTTACCGTCTTTAACAATGACTTCAGTTACTTTATTAGAAGGACGAATTTCGATGCCCGGAATGCTCTTGGCTGTCTTGTAGAAGAGTTTCATGATGTGGGCGCCGACAGCAGAACCGTCACAAGGACCATGACCGCGGGCGACGGATTGACCGCCGCCTCTGCCCATTCTATGGCAGAAATCTGCACCGAGAGAAAGCATCCAGGCTTCAGCTTCTTTAGCATTTTCTCCGAGAGCTAATGTCAATTCCGGATTGTTGAGGTAATGGCCGCCTTTTTGAGCATCCAATGACATGGTCATAGCGCTGTCATGAGTAATGCCGTGTTCAAGCTGCTGAAGTGTTCTTGCAGCATTCATGCCGCCTTCCGCACGGTTGGTGTTGCCGCCGATGATTGGCATTTTTTCAAGCATAATTACTTTCTTGCCTGCTTGGGCAGCTGTAAGAGCAGCAGACATACCGGCGCCGCCTGAACCGACAACAACCAAGTCAGTTTCTTCGGCAAACGCAAAAGAGCTAAGTGCAATTGTGCACAGGGAAGCGATTAAAAGACGTTTCATTATTTTCTCCTTGGAAGATTCATCGTTATCTCGATGATTGAATTTTTTCATGAAGAGGTACTTAAGTACCTTGATCTAGGTCAATGAATGTTTAATTAATCTTGTTCGCACAAAATTTAGATGAGAAGAGGAAGGAAAAAGGAGATGCAGAAGGAAAGGAGAGAAGCGAGCAGTCTCCGGCGATAGTGGAAATTAGATAAATTGAGATAACGGAAAGCTAGAGCAAAAATGACTAACTTTTTGAATTTGTGTTGAAAATTCTTGCAGTCAATTAGTCAACCAATTGCTTTTATTGCCGGTAATGTCTTAAAAAGAAAACGGCCGGCAAAGCCGGCCTGTTGAGAACTATCTAAGGACTAGATAGATTCTTTTTCCATGTTAATTGCACCGCATGGGCATTCAGAAGAACAAATGCCGCAGCCTTTGCAATAGTCATAGTTGAAGATATAAGGAACGTTGTCGTCACCGGTCTTAATAACAGCGTTGTCCGGGCAGACACCGTAGCAGTTATCACACTGCAGACAGTTACCGCAGGACATGCAGCGTCTGGCTTCAAACAAGGCATTCTCTTCGGTCAAGCCATGCTGAACTTCATCGAAGGTGTTCTGACGGCGAACCATGTCAAGCATCGGACGTACAGTCTTAGGAGCGTCAGAGTAATACCAAGTGTTGAGCTGGTCGAAAGTAACAATCTGATGTTTCGGAGGAACAACAACTTCTTTGCCGTTCAAGAAAGCATCAATAGCTCTGGCAGCTTTATAGCCGTGACCGATAGCAACGGTAACGTTTCTTTCACCCGGAACCATGTCGCCGCCGGCATAAATGCCTTTAACGCCGGTAAACATGTTGGAGTCAACAATGACGCTGCCGTTTTCAATCTTCAAGCCTTCTACGGATTTCAGCAATCCTAAGTCAACGTTTTGACCTAAAGCTAAAACTACAGCATCAGCCTTAACGGTTTCAAACTCACCGGTAGGCTGCGGATGGCCGTTTTCATCTAGCTTCATCTTTTCGATCTTGATTTCCTGACCGCTGTCTACTTCGGAAATGGTTGACAACCACTTGACGGAAACGCCTTCCTGTAAAGCTTCTTCAACTTCAAAGTCATGGGCTGGCATCTTGTCGCGTGTACGGCGATAGATGATGAGAGGTTCAGCACCCAATCTCTTAGCGGAACGAGCTACGTCGATAGCAGTGTTGCCGCCGCCGTAAACAACGACCTTACGGCCGAGCAGAGGTTCTCCTTCGCCTTCCATGCTTCTAAGAACAGAAACGGCATCAAGCATGTGCTTGGCGTCTCCGCCCGGGATATAAGCACGTTTTGCAAGGTTAGCACCAACCCCGAGGAACACGGCATCATAGCCGTTGTTCTTCATTTCGTCGTTTACATCCATGACGGTAGTGTTAAGTTCGAGCTTAACGCCGAGGTCAAGAATTCTTTGGATTTCTTTATCCAAAACGTGTCTTGGAAGACGATATTTAGGAATACCGTATCTCATCATGCCGCCAGCTTGCGGACTGCCTTCCTTAATAGTGACGTCATGTCCTTTTAAGGCCAATTGGTAAGCAGCTGAAAGGCTGGCAGGGCCGGAGCCGACCACCAAAACTTTCTTGCCGGAAAGTTTCTTAGGTTTAACGAAAGCGTATCCGTTTTCAATAGCATGGTCGCCAAGGAAGCGTTCAACGGAGTTAATACCGACGGACTCATCCAAGCATCCTCTGTTGCATGCGCCTTCACAAGTGTGATAACAAACACGGCCCATACATGCTGGAAGAGGGTTGCGTTTTGTCAAATGACGCCAAGCTTTTTCATAGTTGCCGCTTTCGGAATAGAAAAGCCAGCCTTGAATATCTTCGCCTGCAGGACATTGATTGTTGCAAGGAGGAAGCTTATGAACATAAGCCGGGCGCAATGTTCTCCAGCTGCCGGTTCTGTTTTCCAGAGAGCTTCCGACATCAAGAGTAATAGCAAAAGGTTTTTTCACGATTTATCTCTCCTCGTTATAGTCTGTCTGCGCGTTCGTCAGCCTGAACTGCCGGAGGCATTGGTTCGCCTCTTTCATCACCAAGAAGACCGAAGCGGCGAATGTTTCTTTCTGCAATTGCTTTAATTCTGATCAAGGCGCTTTGATCGGCCTTCGGTCCGAATAAGTGAGCGTAGCGTTTCTGCAGCTTCATGTAGTCTTCGACAGGAGCAAGTTTTCTGATCTTAGTTACGTGAGTAATCTCGCCGTATTCAGCTTCGAAGACCGGGAACAAGCCGGATTCTTGTGCCAAGCGGGCAAGTTTAACGGTGTCTTTAGAGGCAGCTCCCCAGCCGAGAGGGCATGGTACCAGTACGTGAATATAGCGGGCACCGTGGAAAGTCATCGCTTTCTTAACTTTTCTTTCTAAGTCGCGAAGGTCGGCGATGCTGGCCGTAGCGACGTAAGGAATACCGTGAGCCATAGCAATCAGCGGAACTTCTTTACCTTGACCGAAAGCGTTACCCGGATGAGAGCCGACGATCTGTGTTGTTGCAGTACGGACAGCCGGAGGGGTTGCGGAAGATCTCTGGACTCCGGTGTTCATATAGCCTTCGTTGTCGTAGCAGACATAAAGGACATCGTCGTTTCTTTCGAACATGCCGGATAAGCAGCCGAAGCCGATATCGGTCGTACCGCCGTCACCGCCTTGAGCAAGGACACGAACTAAAGGACCGCCGTTCTTTTTGGCTTTAACGCGCATAGCTGCGGCCATACCTGTACCGACAGCAGCAGTGTTGCCGAAAAGAGAGTGGAACCATGGAAGCTGCCAGCTCGTTTCCGGATAAGGAGTAGAGAATACTTCCAAGCAGCCTGTAGCGTTAGCGGCAATCAAATTGCCGTCAGTTGCCTTCATCGCTGCGTCAACCGTATAACGTGCGCCGAGTGCTTCGCCGCATCCCTGACAAGCTCTGTGGCCGGAGTTCAAGGAGTTGAAGCGTTCAATATTCGCCTGTCCGGATCTTTGAGAAGGATCCAACAAACGGTTGCCGACGGTAAAAGTGCCGGTCTGATAGAACTTAATTTGATGTTCGCTCATTAGATGCCTCCTTTATGGATGCTGACGGAGTCACGAACTACTGCTTCAGCAAGAGGTCCTGTGTGACGATCTTCTTTTTCGCGTTTCAATTGTTTTTCAACGACTTCTTTATCCAAATCCAAGAAATAAAGCTCTTCAAGTTCGCCGTTTATAGCTTTATTGAAGACGTCTTTAAGTCCTTTCTTTGTAATCGGACGGCCGCCTAAGCCGGCAATGACGGAGAAAATGTCTAAGTCCATCTTACGGGTGGCACGAATGACGTCATCAGTGACGACACCGCCGATTCCAACCTGCAAGGCGCGGTCGATGACAACAACTTTCTTTGCTCCTTTAAGGAGTTCAGCAAGTTGTTTATCCGGGAACGGACGATAGGATTTAATGCCGATTAAACCAACCTTCTTGCCTTCCTTTTCCATCTCATCGATAGTGTCTTTAATCGTACCGATGACGGAGCCTAAGGCCAGAACAATGGTATCTGCACCTTCAATCTTGTACGGGCTCAACAAACCGCCGGATTTACGTCCGAAGGCCTTTTCAAACTCTTCGGAAGCTTTTTCAATAGTTTGCAGAGCTTCAATAGTGTGGTGATGGAACAAGTAGCGAACTTCTGTAAAAGCTTCGGGACCTACCATCGCACCGATGGAGACCGGGTGATTTACATCAAGCTTCTGTCTCGGATCGTACGGAGGCAGATAAGCGTCCACTTCTTCTTGTGTAGGAATGTCCATTCTTTCATAAGCATGGGTCAAGACGAAACCGTCCATGCAGACCATGATTGGAATGGATAGTTCTTCGGCAATCTTGAATGCCTGGATGTGCATATCAACGGCTTCTTGATTGTCTTCTGCAAAAATTTGGAGCCAGCCGCTGTCTCGTTGAGATAAAGAGTCAGAGTGGTCATTCCAAATGTTGATAGGTGCGCCGATTGAGCGGGATGCAACGGTCATCACGATTGGAAGTCCCAAGCCGGATGCGTTGTACACAGCTTCTGCCATGAACAGCAGTCCCTGAGATGCAGTAGCGGTGTAAGAACGTGCGCCTGCAACGGAAGAACCGATGGCCACACTCATTGCAGCAAACTCGCTTTCAACGTTGATGAATTCGCAGTCTTGCAGCTTACCGCTTCCGGTTAATGCGCCGAGGGCTTCAACAATGTGAGTCTGCGGGGAAATAGGGTAGGCGCAAATAACTTCCGGACGGCAGAGTGCAATTGCCTGGGCGACGCCTTGAGAACCTTGAATTTGCTTAAGCATTCTTAGGCCTCCTTCATTTTCTTTTTAGCTTCAAGAACAAAGTTATAAGCATCGGCGGCCACAAGACCGTTAGCTTCAGCAACTTTGCCTTTGTATTTAGTTTTGAATGCTTCCTGAATGCTTTCGAGCTTCAATTTGCCGGTAAGAGCTGCAAACCCGGCAAGCATAGCTGCACCAGGAAGAGGACGTTTGATGTGCTTCATTGCATATTCCGTCGCCGGAAGAGTAATAAGGTGACCCTTAGGCAGCTTGGCTGCCAAGTCTTCCAGGCCTAATTCTTCGATGGAATGAGAGCTGTTAATCAAAACATATCCATTTGGAGTCAATCCACCGAATACGTTGACGCTTTCGAGAAGAGTACGGTCCTGAATCAAGACTGCATCCGGCTCCATAATCGGTTCTCGTAAGCGGATAGGTTCATTGTGAACGCGGGCAAAAGCAACTACCGGTGCACCGGTTCTTTCACTTCCGAAACTTGGGAACGCTTGTGCATAGTGACCTTCAGTAAATGCTGCAATGGAGAGCATTTCTGCTGAGGTAACTACACCTTGGCCTCCTCGGCCGTGTAGACGAATCTGAAACACTTTAGTTCCTTTATAGTTAGTTATTGGGTTTACTTAATTAATCTTTCTGCTTCTTGAAGACGAATCTTAATTCTTCCGTCGACGGCGATGGGCTCTCCGTCTTTATTGCTAATCATTAACGGATTGATGTCCAATTCATCAACGAACGGGAAGTCCTTAACCAGCTGAGAAAGTCTAAGAAGAATATCTTTAATCTGGTTAATATCAGCAGGAACAGCGCCTCTGGCGCCTTCAAGAAGTTTGTAAGCTTTGACGGACTTAATCATGTCAAGGGCGTCAAGATCGCTCAAAGGAGCAAGTCTGAAGGAAACGTCTTTCATGACTTCCACGAATACGCCGCCTAAACCGAACATCATCATCGGGCCGTATTGAGGATCAGTTGCGATACCGCAGACCATTTCTCTGTCGCTCTTAACCATTTCCTGAATGATGACGCCTTCCATACCGTCAAGGAGATTCTTAGCTTTAAGCTTGTTGACCATGTCAGTGTATTCGGCTCTGAGCTGGTCAGCGTTTTCTATGCCTACACGAACTCCGCCTACATCTGTCTTATGAGAAATCTTCTTGGAGTTAAGCTTCATAACAACCGGATAGCCAATCTTATCAGCTAAAGCAATAGCCTGATCTAAATCTTTGGCCTCTCCGTCTTTGCATACACGAATGCCGTATGCGGACAAGACTGCAAGACTTTCAGCGGTTGTCAGCTGTTCTCTTCCTTCAGAAAGGACGGAGGAGAAAACAGATTTAACTTTTTCGGATTCGACTTTAAATTCAGGGAATTTTCCTTCCGGTCTAGCAATCCACTTTCTTTGTTGGTTCAAGCGGTTCAATCCTTCGACAGCTTGTTCACCAAACATAAAGAACGGGATATTGACTTCCATTTCAGAAATCTTCTGGAAGAAGTCTTGAGTTGTCATGAAGACTCCGACAACCGGTTTAGAAGGATTCTCGGCCTTGATTTCCATGATGGCTTTAGCAACATCAATGTCTTTCAAACCCAAGAACGGCAGGTAAATGACAACAACCATGTCTACGCCGGCGTCAGCAAGGACAGTCTTTAATGTCTGCTTGTAGTGTTCCAACGGAGCGGAAGCAATCATGTCAACCGGGTTCTTGACGGAGGCTGCCGGTGGAAGAAATGCACGAAGATTATTCTTTGTTTCTTCAGATAACTGGGCCATTTGCATACCGTGTTCAACTACTGCATCGGTACACATAATTCCGGGACCGCCGGAGTTAGTGACGATAGCAACGCGTTCGCCTTTTGGAATCGGGCAATGGCTGAAGACTTTAGCGGTGTTGAATAAGTTTTCCAAAGAGAACTCACGAATAACACCGGATTGTGCTAAGAGGGCTGCTGCGGCCTTGTCGGCACCGGCCAAAGAACCTGTGTGAGAAGAAGCTGCAGAAGCTCCAGCTGCAGAGCGGCCGGCTTTAAGAGCTACGATAGGTTTCTTTTTGGTGGTTCTGGTTGCCAATGTTCTGAACTTCTGAGGATCGGCAATAGATTCCATATAAAGAAGAATCTGATGAACGTCGTCAACATTTTCCCAGTATTCAATGGCGGAGTCGGCATTGACATCAGCTTGGTTGCCGATTGAAATGAACTGGGCAAAACCGATATTCAAATCTTTAAGGATATTTAAAATACCGCCGCCGAGAGCTCCGGACTGAGAAACGAAGCCAATGTCTCCGCGGACCGGGAGAGTTTCGGCAAAGCAAGCGTCTAAGCGGATCTTTGGATCAGTGTTTACGACTCCCAAGCAATTCGGGCCAACGCAAGTCATTCCGTATTCATGAAGTTTGGCGACTAAAGCTTCTTCTAACTGTTTACCTGCGGGGCCTGTTTCTTTGAAGCCTGCGCTGATAATTACAACGCCCTTGATGCCTTTTTGATGGCACTGGTCGATTGTTGAAAGAACAAACTTGGAATTAATAACGATAACGGCCATATCGATAGGGCCGGGAACATCCAAAACGGATGGGTAGGCTTTTAAGCCTTGAATTTCAGAATCTTTAGGATTAATCGGGTAAATCGTTCCAGAGTAGCCGTATTTCTGTAGATTCTTCATGATATCGAAACCAATGGTGTGTTCTCTGGAAGATGCACCAATGACTGCCATTGAGGCAGGACTCATGATTTTGTCCATTGCACTTACTGACATCTCATTCCTTTTTTAGTAGAGGCTAAAAATTATCAAAAACAAATGCTCAGTCAACAAGGGACTATAACCATCGTTTTGAGGAACAAGATGGTTTTGATCCCATCGCAGGTCAATACTTAGCTGACCTGGTATTTTACAAGCAAACTAATGTGTAAATATTTCACATTATGAAAATCAAATTTATAATTTGAAATACAGGGTCTACTTTAACATTAAACAGTTGAATTCTGAAGACAAGTTGTTACTAAGGTTTAAATATTTTTGTACCAGATTCACGGTAGTAGAGTGAACAAAAAATCACTTCGAAAAGAAGAAAAAATTGTTCAAGTCAGAAGCAGTAAGGAAATTGTTAGGTTTTTTTGTTGTTTTTTAGAAAAAAACAGCGGGAAGTCAGTAAACAAGGGGGTTTGGGACTAAAAAATTATAAAATTTGTTGCAAATTAGCGTATAGTTGGACTGTTAACTATGTTCTAACCTTCAAATAACCGTCGTAAAGGGGAATTCCAATGAACAAGACTGAAATGATTGATGCGATTGCTGAACAAACAGGCCTCACAAAAGCCGATGTAGCAAAAGTTCTCAACGCATTCGTAGAAAAGACAGTTGAAACTGTAGCAGCTGGTGGTGAATTCACAATCATTGGCTTCGGTTCCTTCAAGTCTGCTGTCCGCAAAGCACGTGAAGGCCGCAATCCTTCTACAGGCGCTGTTATTAAGATCGCTGAAGCCACAGTTCCAAAATTCGTAGCTGGCAAGAAGTTCAAAGATGCAGTTAATGTACCTAAGAAACCAGCTCGCAGAACTAAAAAAGCTGCTAAGAAATAAGAATTAATTTATTCTGATAAGAGCTCTCGAGTAAAACCGAGGGCTTTTTCTTTAAAGTACAAGAACAATTCCTTAAATTGCATAGAAATGATGAAAGATAAAACGGGTCGCCTTCAATTTTCTTTTTTTCTATATAACTCTTTATTTATGTCCATATTCTTATCTATCTGTTCAGGCAGATTCGTAAGTGCTGTGGATACAGAAAGTTGGAGCTGGTTCAATTTTGTTTATTTTTATGCTGTAGCTTTTTCCCTTTATTTTTTTATAACTTTCCTTGTTCAACTGCTGTTGACTGGAATTTTCAATATTTTTAAGTTAAGAAAAACGGTTATTGTTCTTTCTCTTTTGCTTGATGCCGTTATTTTGATTCTTTTCTTAGCTGATACATTTGTTTTTAATCAGTTTAGATTACACATCAATTTAGCCATGTTAGAAATGACATTCTTGGGAGGAGGTCAGATCGTCTCTTTCTCGCCCAAGATGCTCATAGAAATCTTCGGACTTTCAGTCGCTTGTGTTGCAGCAGCCGTTTTATGTGTCTTTTTGGCCGTGAAACTTAATAAAAGCAGAAAATTTGCTGTCACTACTTTTGTAGTCTCCTTGCTTCTTCTAATAATTACCAACGGCATTCACGGCTTTGCTTTTGCTACACATAAACAAAATTATGTTGAAGTGAGTGAAATGCTCCCCCTCAATAAGCCCTTGACTTTTAGCAAATTGCTTATAAAGACTGGGATTCTGACAAAAGAGGAAGTTTACTCAACTGAACTTCCTGGGGATGGAAAGAACAAAAAGATGAACTATCCTCTTCATCCGCTTGTTTGTAAAAAAAATGGAGAGGATTTCAATATTCTCTTTCTTTTCGTTGATTCTTTAAGGGCCGACATGCTCGATAAAGAGTACATGCCGAATACCTATGAAATTTCTAGGGAAGGAATTGTATTCAAAGATCATATTTCCGGTGGCATAAACACCAGACACGGAATCTTTACATTGTTTACGGGCCTCCCGGGGAGTTATTGGTTTAAAGCTCTGTCTACAAAGACACCTTCAATATTAGTTCAAGCTCTTGAACAGCGAGGCTATTCCATTGGAGCTTTTACCGGCGCGGGTTTGACCATGCCGGAGTTTAATCAGACTATATTTGCTGGCGTTAAAGACTTAAGACTGTCATCAAAAGGGAAAAACGTTATAGAAAGAGATCTGGACGCTATCCGAGATTTTGAAAAATGGGTTGAGGAGAAAAAAAATAAAGGGGCGTTTTTTGGTTTTATCTTCTTAGATAATGTACATTCTGCTGCTTTTCCAGAAGATACAGAGAACACGTTCTATAAACCATATTGGAAACAAATAAATCACTTGGAATTGAACAACGATTTTGATCGAGAACCTTACTTTAATCGTTATAAGAATGCTGTTAGATTTGCTGATAAGAATATAAAAAAAATAATTGATTTCTTAGGAAAAGAAGATCTTCTGGACAAGACGATCATAGTAATAGGGGCAGACCACGGAGAAGAATTTAACGATAATAAAAAGAATTTCTGGGGACACAATGGAAATTTCACAACTTATCAAGCAAGAGTTCCACTTGTTATTTTATGGCCCGGGAAACAAACTGAAGAGGTTGATTACAGAACTTCAATGCTTGATATAGCTCCTACGCTACTAACTGATGCTTTAGGATGCGAAAATCCAATAGAGGATTATTCTTCAGGGGCATCTCTCTGGAGAGATTCAAAACGTAAATTTGTGTTTGGTAGCAATTACAGCAACGATGCCTTTATTGAGCCGGAAAGAATAGTCATCATTAACAAGGCGGGAAGCTTAGATTATCGTTTGCCCAACAACGATAAAGCATCAAATAGAAACGTGCCTCCTTATTGGAAAGAGGCTCTAAAAGAGATGACTAAATTTCTTAAATAAGTCTAGTAATCAGTTTTTATTAGCCCATGAGCACAGGAGCTCTCTTTGTGCTTTAAGCGATACGAGAGCTTCTCCCAACTGGGACCTTCTTTTGCTTTATTTCCTTCTGGATGGTAAAGATGCAGGACTGCGGTTGCAAAGTTTCCAGACTTTCTGTAAATTCTGCTATTTATCATTCTGACTGCGAAGTCTGAGTCCTCGAACCCCCAGCCGACGAAATCTTCGTCAAATCCATTGACAGCGAAAATATCTTTTCTCCAGGCTGCGAAATTACAGCCCCTTAGCCTTTGCCATTTCCGTGGATAGAGTTTCCTCAAGAAATCAAGCTGAGGGAAATTTATACCCGATATAGCCTTATTTATTTCTTTATTCCTCTTAAGCCTAAATAGCGTTTCTAAAGAGGGAAAGGAAAAATCGTTGGCTGCCAGAATTTGCTTTGTAAAAGAAGGAGAGGCTAAAATTCGATTACCCGTAACAAAAAAACCAGGCTCTGCAAGTTTTCTATGGTTTGCAATAAATTCTGGGCTAGCTATACAGTCGCCATCTAAAAAAACAATATAGTCCCCGCCTGCTTGGCGAAGAGCATTGTTCCTTGATGCACTGAGTCTGAAACCCAAGTCTTCTTGCCATACATGTTTGAATCCAAATTTAAAAAAAGGTCCGTAAGACTCAAGTAGCTCTCGAGTCTCGGCCGTACTTCCATCGTCAGCAACTAATAATTCGAAATCCTCATCATTCTGTTTCATTAAGGATTGTAAGGACTTTTCCAAAGCATCTGGCCGGTTGTAAGTAGAAAGGATTAAACTTAATTTCATAGTAAGGAGAGCAACTCTGAGTAGAATAAATAAATGTACCAAAATTTTAGAGAGTAGGAATTTAAATTGACGACAGGAACAGACAAAAAGCTTCCAATTTCAGTGGTCATCCTGGCTAAAAATGAAGAAAAAAATATTGAAGATTGCTTAGAATCCTGCAAATTTGCCAATGAGATAATCCTCGTTGATGATGGTAGTTCAGATCGAACTGTAGAACTTGCCAAAAAGTTTAATGCAAAAATATTTGAACGTTCTCTGAACGGGGATTGGGGAAGTCAACAAAGTTTTGGTATTAAACAGACCTCTCAGCCTTGGTTATTACTTCTCGACTGCGACGAACGTATAACGCCTAGTCTGTATCAGAGCATAAAAGACGTAATTGGTACAGGTGAAAAAAAGACTTATTTGATCCAAAGGGAAAATCACTTTAAACACTATCAAGCTCAACATGGTACCTTAAGGCCAGATTGGGTTCAGAGGTTCTTTCCAAATGAAGGAATCAGAGTTGAAGGATTTGTTCATCCTAAGATCATTTCGTCCTTTCCTGAGAAGAAACTTCAGGGGAGAATGATTCACTTTCCATACGACAACCCTGATCAGTACTACAGGAAATTGAATCAATATGCAAAGCTTAGTGCTGAAAAATATTTTAAAGAAGGAAGAAAGTTTTCTTTCTTTAGAGATATTGTGCTTAGGCCTGCATGGGCAGCATTTAAAGTTTATTTCATAAATTTAGGTTTTATGGATGGAAAGATTGGGTTTATTTTTGCAGCTAATCACTATTCATATACTCTTCAAAAATATATACGATACTATCTGCTTAAGAATTCGGGAGGGAAATTTTGATGCTATCCTCAGCTTTCCTTTCCAAACAACGAAGAAGTATATTTAAAAAATTTTTAAGACTTTTTGGAGTCCCGGATTTTTCTCAAATTTATCTTTTTTCTGATGGTCTATGGAAGAAAAGGAGTTTTTCATTTTCAAAAGATGGGGAGGAAATATTTGACGATGTTTATTCGATATATTTCAATCGTCGTTTCCTCCTTTTAACTTCTTCTTTTCAATCTCTTAGAAAAAACATGGAGAGCAGAAGTAAAAGAATTTTCATTATTGGAAGTGGTCCATCAATTGCTAAACAGAATCTTAATGTTTTGAAAAATGAAGACGTTATTCTTCTAAACGGAAGTTGTCTTCTAATCAAACAGCTCGCTTTAAAAGAAGCGACACTCGTTATCTCAGATGACTCGTTTATACAAAAAAGAAGTCGTTTGTTGAATGAAGTGCTGAAGTATGTTCAAGAGAGTGGGAGCAAGATTAGATTATGTTTTTCCTTTAGGGTTCTTCGGGCCTTTCTTAAAGAAAAAATTCTCCTTCCGGAGGAAGCGAAGATTTTTCTCTTCGAAGAATTACTTCCCGACGTGATCCTACAAAGTCAAGCATCTTTAAATATTTATGATTACAAGCAAAGGATTGTATGTAATGACATTACCATGAAGATATTCTCTTCCTTTGATAAGACAGGTGTCTTTCACTGCGGGTCGGTCATGACCGTCGGAATTCAAATTGCGGCTTTCCTAGGTTACGAGGAAGTATACCTATTAGGATTTGATATCGGAAATTCCAACAAGCCTCGATTCTATGAAAATGAAGGGGACAAAGTTAGGAGTGGGTTGCTAGCCGATTATGAAACCGGGATCCTTCCATTTATGCTATTAGCTTCGGCTTGGTTTATGAAGAACAATCGAAAAATTTTTAATTGTTCTCCCTCTACTTTACTTCCCTATGAGGTAGTTCCGTATCTTGATTTTGACCTTTTTTCGAATGAATAGAATTTATTATCTCTAAAACTTTAGAGACATGGTAATGGACGGAGAGATCATAGTTAAATTTAGTTTTATTATCTCTTCCTTTTGTTAGCGGGGAGCTATTTTTTATCGCAAGTTCTATTTGAGTTCTCAGACTTTCTATACTGCCAGCCTCAAAAACATATTTGAAATTGTTTTCGATTATTTCGTTGCTTCCAAGCTTATTGGATGCGACTATTGGTGTGCCAGAAGCGACACTTTCAACAGCAGCTAAACCAAAAGGCTCATAATTGGAAGCTAGGATTGAAAAGTCAGCAGCTTGGTAAAGTTCTTCAATATTATTGGAGTATCCGAAATATTCAACATTTTTGATTGAGCGATCAACTTTTTTACCAACCACTAAAAGAGTTACAGGAAGATTGGTTTCTGAGAAATATTGAGCAAGGAGATCTAGTCCTTTTCTCTTATGGCTAGAAGAAACGAACAGAAAATATAATTTCTCAGAGGACAAACCCAATTTTTTTCTTAGCTTTTCTTTTTCATCTTTAGAAACAGGATGAAATTTTGCATAAGATACTGGTGGATAAAGTACGCTTATTTTCCCGGAAGGTACTCCATAAAGTCGTATGAGTTCGTCTTTCATTAATTTTGAATGAGCAACGATAAATTTAGCTGAATTATTTTGAGATGTTTCTATTTTTTCAATAACTCTGTCATAAATGGTTCTACGTCCTTTCGATAAAACAAATCCTTTATGAGTGCCTCCACACATAACGATATCTGAGGCCGAGCATCTGCAGCAACCAATTAAAATATCAATTCCTAACTGTTTCTTAAGTTTTTTAACTTTCCAGGAGAAGTAAAGATCTTTTAATATCCTCGGTAGCCAAGCGACATTTATCTTGATGGAACTTACATTATTAAGAAGCTTCTGTTCTGGATCAATTTTTTTCGTAAGAATGACAGGTTTGGATTCTAAATAAGGCAAAAGAGCTTCAACTAACTGTAATGTGTAGGTCTCCATTCCTCCATCATTCTTAAAACTATTACAGACTATTCCAATTTTCATTTTGATTTCTTAAATATAAAGATAAAGGGAAAAGTGCTCCTAACCATAACCAATAAAACTTCATTACAGCTGAATGCCCTAGGTTATATTCTGTTAATCCCTGAAGGAAAAGACAAAGAGTTGATGCAAAAATCACAACATATATGCCTTGTTTAAACTTAGTAAAATTTCTGAAGCTATTCAGAAGAAGGAAGCCAAATAAAAGCAGGTATCCAATAAGTCCGGACAAACCGCTTTCTCCTAAGAGTTGAAATATATTACTGTGAGCCCTAGTTAAATTTCTTTCTTTTGCGTTGTTATCTATATATTTATTTTTATATTGGTCGCCATACGCGCCTAGACCCACTCCAAAAAAAGGATGATCTTGAAACATTTTGTAGGAACTTTTCCACAAAAGTATTCGTTCTGATTTCAAATAAACTTCTGAAGAAGTTAGGGTCTTTATTCGGCTAGAAACTTCTTCTGAGGTATATAAAGACCCGACCCCAATACTACTTGCAATACATAACACTATCAGTAGGCTCTTAAAAGAGAACTTAAAGAATAAAAGCATTACGATAAAGCTGGCTCCAACTGCAAGCCATGCTCCGCGAGTGCCATTCAAGACCAGCAAGACTAAAAACGCAAAACAAAAAGCAATACAAGCTACTTTCTTAAAAAGAATTTTTTCTTGCAATGCTTTGTAGAAGAAAAAGGGCAAAACAATGCATGCGAAGCCAGCATAGACCATAGGGTGACCAAAGAATCCAGTCACTCGGCCACCAAATTTAGGTAGAGGATCAATAAAAAGGCAGGCGATCGAATCGACGCTAAAAGAGGCAACTAAAGAAAAAAATACAAGTAGGTAAGGCCTCCAGTTTTTAAAACTGAGCAAAAGAACTAAAAACAAAACCCCTCTCATTAGATAAGTTCTGGACCAAACTCCCAGGGCTAAGGCGATGTCAGGGCTCGTAAGAACTGGTAAAAACTCTAAAATAGCGTAAATTAAGTAAATCAAAAAAAAGATTTGAAATCTTTTGAATCTCGTCTTAATTTCCTGAGGATTTTTGATTAAGTAGAGAACAAAAAAAAGATAAACAAGGATCTGAAATAAGTTCGAAACCTTAACTTGGATGCATTGAAAAAATGCACAAAGACAAAAACTAAGGAGTAGAGCACTTTCCAAGAAATTTTGTCGTTTAAAAAAGTTTGAGAGGTTCATTTTGTTTCCAAAGATTATCTATCCAAATGTTGAGAACTAAGAATGTCCATAGTTGAGATCCTCTCGCTTTTCCCGTTGCATTACGCCGTTTTGACTCTCACAACACATAAACAAAAGTCTCTTTAACTATTTCTAAATACTCACCTAGTAAAATGATTTTTACTAGTCTTTTAGTTTTTCAAGGATTTCCGGAGCAATCAAAGTACTCCCATATGACGTTAAATGATTTTCATCTCTATAAACAGCTTTACCATTATTTACGAGAGAACAATATCCATTTTTACAAACAATGTTGGTAGGGTCTAGGACCTCCACATTCGTAAATTTTGACGCGATCCCCTTGATGATTTCGTTTACCTTAGAAGTAGCAGCAGTTGCTTCTTTTTGGCTTACACCACATTTTTCTAAAGAGAAGATAGGTCGGTAACAAGAGTAGACGGTAAAGGGAAATTCTGGTGTATTCAAAATAATCATCACATTTTTTTTGTGAGTTTGCAGTTGCTTCAACCAATCGCTCATAAAAAGTTTAAGGGCCTCCTCACGTTTTTTATAATCTTTCGGGTCAACCCTATTGTCGTTGAGCCAGCTGTATAGGCCAGGTGAATTCAAAAAAAGATTCCATCTAGATGCCAGAATTACAGTTTTAATCTTCGGATCATTGAGTATCTTGTCGAAAGCTTTGTCGAGCATAGATTGTCCTTGTCCTTTTTTGATGTAGTTTGGCTCCGCTGTAACCTCAAATACATTTTTAATAGCGGGCGTTCCTTTCATGCCCAGAAACACAATGCCTTTCGAGGAGCCCTCGAAAAGGCCTCTTAAGAGGTGCCTGCCATGTGAGTCTCCTAAAATTGCAATCTCGGCGGTCTTACCTTTTTCTGCGTAGCAAAAAGAATAAGCATCAAGACTTCCTTTTCCATATTTCTCTAAACAATAGTCGGTGGTATGGGGGAAATTGTTATCAGCGCTCTCCAAGACTAATTGTCCTGCCTTATCCAGCCGTTGTGGAAGTCCTTTCATAAGGCGAATAGTCGTCCCAGAAGCAAATACAAAAAAAAGAATTACAGACAGAGAAATGGAAAGTCTCAAAGTCGCCTTCATTTTTCTTATTGGATTTTCAACAAAGAAATAACTAATAATTGCGATTAACAAACCAACAAAGATAAGGCCAATCCTTGTTCCAAACCCCGGAAGATCTCCCCCAAGAATGATTCTGGAGAAGGCTAAAGGTGGCCAGTGCCACAAATACCAGGTATAACTGATCAAGCCAACGAAAACTACTAATTGATGTGAAAGAATGGATTTATTAAAGATGGAGTTTTGGCCTATTAAGATCAAAAGAGTTCCAAGAACTGGAAAAAGAGTAATTATTCCAGGAAACTTGTCTTGTTCACTTGTTATTACTAATCCAATAGTGACTAACAAAATGCCTGAGAAGGATGACAAATTTTGCTTGGCTAAAGATAAAGTAGATAAAAAGTTATTTTTATTTATATAAAAAGCTAATAACCCACCACATGCGAGTTCCCAAAAACGCGTATGGAGAGAATAAAAGTTCAAAATAGTATTATCTTTAAAAAAATAAACGGAAAAAAATGAGAGAAGGGTTAGGATGAATAGGGCTGGTACAAGTTTTCTAATTTTGAAAAGAACAACGCATATTAAGGGATAAAAAATATAGAACTGTTCCTCAACGGCCAATGTCCATAGATGCATCAATGGCATCATTTCTGTGGTCTGATCCCAATATCCCCCTGTGCTTTTAATGAGGTAAATATTTTCTCCGAAAAATGCTCCCCAACAAATCTGACGGACCAATAAGCTTAATTCAGAAGGGGCCAAAAGTATGCATCCAGCAATTGTGACTCCAATTAATAGAAAAATTAATGCTGGAAAAATCCTTCGAATTCTTCGAAAGTAAAAATCGGCGAATGAAAAATTGTCTTTTTCTAATTTTTTAAAGATAATTCCAGAAATCAGAAAGCCTGAGATAACAAAAAAGATATCTACGCCAATAAATCCGCCCGGAAAAAGCTCGGGAAAAGTATGAAAAAATACTACGGCCAGAATAGCGATAGCTCTTAGACCGTCTATGTCCGGACGGTAATTATTTATTCTTGGAGGGGAATAAAACATGTCTCTCAGGCCATATTGTTTTTGGAAAATCTTCTTAGAATATTTAATGGAACAGTGAGTAAAAATAGTCCTGTTCTTCCTAAAAGTTTCGAAATTATAGTAGAGTGCCTCTACTGCATGCCTATTCCTAAGAATGATGTTTTTTCTCCCTCCAAAATTTTAATGATAATTTCTGGATAAAAATAAATAGAGCTTCTTAATAAGTTGATCGTTGGGAAACCAGAGT
Organism: uncultured Turicimonas sp.; assembly: GCF_902477955.1. Taxonomy (NCBI): domain Bacteria; kingdom Pseudomonadati; phylum Pseudomonadota; class Betaproteobacteria; order Burkholderiales; family Sutterellaceae; genus Turicimonas; species uncultured Turicimonas sp. The sequence goes on from NZ_CABSJB010000036.1 coordinate 17,706, forward strand.
GAAATTGGAAATAAGCGTTAATGAGTTAGGACAATTTATTGCTTAACGCTTTAGATTTCATTCAGAAACTGGAGTTTTACTTAATGTTTAGAGTTCATTTCCTCTTCTTTATGTTTTAAGGCCTAAAAGACTAATTTTTACAATGAATTTTTACAATGATGGATGGAAAAAGGTTGAAAACCGTCAGATTGTTTCTATCCAAGGTCTGCAGATCCTGAACTTTAATGGGGTGCAATGCTAATTAACGGAAGAATTTGAGAAATGTCTCATATGCATATTGTGAATTTGAAATAAGATCTACCTATACAGAAAAGCAAGTTGATTAAATGTTGAAAATTACAGTGATTGGAGCCGGCAGCTGGGGCACAGCTTTGGCGGTCATTTTGTCTAAGGCCGGAAATCAAGTTAAAGTCTTAAGTTTGACCAAAAGGAACTTAATCTCACTTCGTTCCGGATACCATCCAAATTTTGAAGGGCTCCTGCTTCCAAAGGAAGTTGAATTTACTCAAAATGTTGAGTATTCCCTTGCTGACAGGGATATTGTAATTTTTGCCGTTTCTTCAAAATATTTGCGCCCCTCTATTGAAGTAGTAAAACCTTTTATTAAAGAGAATCAGCTCCTAATATCGGTCATTAAAGGCTTAGAGCCACTTACGCTGCTCGTTCCTTCGCAAATTATTCAAGAGGCTTTCCCTCATAATTCTGTTGCTGTTCTGTCCGGACCAAGCCATGCTGAAGAGGTAATCAAAGAAGAGCCTTTCGGTATGCAATTGGCATCCGAAGATTTGAGAGCAGTTGAATTAATTCGAAAAGCCTTCAATAAAGCAAATGTCTATCTTCCGGCGACCGATGACTTGATAGGAACTCAGCTGGGAGGAGCTCTCAAGAACATTATTGCAATTGGCTATGGGATTGCACTTGAACAAGGTCTGGGAACTAACTTTTATTCCATGCTTGTTACAGCAGGTATGTCAGATTTAAGAAATTTGGCAGTGGCTGGCGGTGCGGCCCCCGAAACTCTAATGGGACTTGGTGGCCTGGGAGACCTCATTACAACTATCGGAAGTCCGTACAGTAGAAATAGGAAATTCGGTCAACTATTAGGCAGCGGTATTTCTGTTGAAAAAGCTCTCCAACAGGTTGGAATGGTTGTTGAGGGCGTAAATGCGATGGAAGGCGCATTAGAACTTGCTCAAGAAAAACAAGTCTCTATCCCGGTTATTAATTTCATTAACAACATCATCAAGAAGAGAATTTCGCCAACCAAGATGAAAGGACTCGTTCAGCTCCTTAAAGGCACTTATTAAGGAGCTGAAGAGGCAAGTTTAGTAGGCGCCGGAATCTTTGGATAGGAGCACTCGGACGGTTTTTACCAGCATGCTGATATCAAGCCAAAGATTCCAGTTTCTCACATACCAAGCGTCAAGCCGGACTCTTCTGTCATACGAAGTATCGGAGCGGCCGCTTGTTTGCCAAAGTCCGGTCATCCCCGGACGAACCATCTCGTAATCAGCGAAGTAGGTGCCGTATTTGCAGACTTCAGAGCGCGTTATAGGCCGGGGACCGACAAGGCTCATATCTCCGATAATGACATTAAATAACTGCGGTAATTCATCTAAAGAGGTTTTTCTCAAGAATTTACCGACCTTAGTCACTCTCGGATCATTTTTGAGTTTTTGTTCTCTTTCCCATTCAGCTTTCGCTGCCGGATTTGAAGCTAGGTAGGCAGCAAGCTTCTTATCAGCATCTTTTACCATGGAACGGAACTTGTAGCAGGGGAACATCTTTCCGTGTCTTCCTAAACGCATATGCGCGTAGATTGCTGGACCTGGACTAGTCGCTTTAATAAGAATAGCAATTACCAGAAGGAAAGGAGAGATGAGAAGGGTTCCGAGGACGGAAACGACCAAGTCAAATACTCTTTTAACAAATTGGTTGTACCAACGAGAAAGATTATTCTTGACGGATAAAACAATTAAGTTTTCTGAATAAAGTCGATGCAGTTCCATATTGGATACCGGCATCTCTTCTGTATCCGGCACGAATGAAACATTCTTCACCAAAGGAAAGAGCTCGTCGACTAAGAGATTAAGCTTTTTAGGATCCATCTTCGGAGCAAGAATCAAAACATTCTGAACTCCGCTTTCTTTGATAATTTCAGTGGCTTTAGACGTTGGACCAAGGATCGGAAACTTTCCGCTGAGAGCTTTGCCCTTGGGATTATCATCGATTAGGCCAACGACTCGGATGCCGAAAAATACATTGGACGTTGTGTAATTTAAAAACTTCTTAGCTGTCTCATCTGAACCAATCATAATTGTCGGCTCTAAAAATAATGAGTACCTGTTTAGAAGGTGCCTCATCACTAACCGGCCGACACAGACAAAACAAAATACGAAGGTACCTAATAAAGTGACAAAAAGTCTGGATACAACCGGAGCTTTTCCGGCTAAAAATAAAATTACGATGTAAACAACAACGGAATAAAGAACTGACCAGAAAGTTCTTCTAATCATCTCCCCGATGGAAAGAAGACGAATATATGTTCGGCCCCAGTGAAGAAAAACAATAAAGATTAAAGGGACAAACAAAAAGAAATAGAAACTGTCTAAGTCGAATTTGTCGTGCGTATGCCCTAAAGCTTGTAGGAGAAATTCTCTGAATTCTATTGCAACGCACTCCGCCAGAAGGATAGAGCAATAATCAACAGCCAGCATAATTACTGGCTGAATGAAAGTACTCCATCTCTCCGAGTCTTTTATTTTAGGTATAGGCATTTAATAAGGATCGGTTGTTGCTAAGTGAGATTCTACCTTAGTGTCGGTGTTTTCTATGATTTAATCGGTTCTCTTATAAGTTTTAGGTATCGGATATAGGTCTCCTTTTCAGTTCTGCAGAAAGAAAATACAATTAACCGGCACAAAATAAGAGATCGAATATGGCAGCAAAATCAAAAAATAAAACTTACTGGGTTTGTTCTGAGTGCGGTTATGACACTGTGAAATGGTTCGGGCAGTGTCCGTCTTGCAAAGCCTACAACACGATGAAGGAGTTCAAGGTGGCCGAGCCCTCTCAGAATCGCTACGCGAGAGCAGAAGAAGATTCTCAGCCGGCTCATTTAGCCCTTGCAGGCACTAGCGACATTTTGGACCTTTCGGATGTAAAAGCGGAAGAAGTTGCCCGTATTCACATTGGCTTTAGCGAATTAGAAAGGGCACTCGGGGGCGGATTCGTTCCCGGTTCTGTAGTTCTCATAGGCGGAGATCCGGGAATCGGCAAATCAACCTTATTGCTTCAGTCAATGTGCAAAATGGTTGGCCTCGGTCAAGTTTGCTTGTATGCGAGCGGTGAAGAAAGCCCGACGCAAGTTGCTTTACGTGCAAAAAGGCTGGAAGTCGATACCAAAGGGTTGAAGTTCGTAAGCGAAATTCAGCTGGAAAAGATCGAGAGCATTATCGAAAGCCAGCAGCCTCAATGGGTTGTTATCGACTCCATTCAAACCATGTTCTCCGATGCTTTGTCTGCCGCCCCGGGTTCCGTTTCACAAGTGAAAGAGTGCGCAGCCCGATTAACTCGACTTGCAAAACGAAAAGGGATAGGCGTGATCTTTGTCGGTCACGTTACTAAAGAAGGAGCAATGGCAGGTCCTCGTGTTTTAGAACATATGGTCGATACTGTGCTTTATTTCGAAGGAGACACGGAATCAAACTATCGCATCCTCAGAGCCTGCAAGAACAGATTTGGCTCGGTCAACGAAATCGGTGTATTCGGAATGACAGATAAAGGGCTCAGAGGTGTTAGAAATCCTTCTGCTTTATTCCTTGCCGAAAGAAGGGAGGGCGTATCCGGAAGCGTGACTTTTATCAATTTGGAAGGAACGAGACCGATACTAATCGAAATCCAAGCACTTGTTGATAAATCAATGCTGCCAAATCCAAAACGTTTGACGGTGGGTACTGACAGCCAAAGGCTGACCATGCTTCTGGCGATTCTTCACAGACACGTATCATTGGCTACGTATGACCAGGATGTCTTTTTAAATGCTGTCGGAGGTATAAAGATTACCGAAACAGCAAGTGATTTACCGGTTTTGATTTCTATTGTTTCTTCTATGACCAACCATGCCGTATCTAACAAAACAGCCATGTTCGGCGAAGTAGGTTTAGGCGGAGAAATTCGTCCGGTTTCCAGAGGACAAGAAAGAATTAAAGAGGCCGCAAAACTTGGATTTACGAGAATTATTGTTCCGAAGAAGAACAAAGTTGCTGACTTGCCGGGAGTTGAAATCGTACCGGTAGAAAATTTAAGAGAGGCTGTGAAAGCTGTTTTCGGTTCTCAAGCCTCTCAAACAGAATCATTCGATTCTTAATTTCTGTTGATTATTTCTTTCCGGAAAGGCGTTTTAAATAATCTACCATGCTGGATTCCTCAGCTCCCATCGGACGGTGAGTTGAGGATTTGCCGGCAGGTTGTGCCGGAGTTTGTGCTTTTCCTTGATCAATGCCGGCCTGAACGTCTGCATTTTTTTCATTGCTCTTCATCATTTCGTCCATAACGCTTCCTTCTCCTACGTTTTGATAATTGTTGGTCTGAACCGGAGCAGGCTGGCGATAGCTTTGCTCAGGCTGTCTTTGATAGATATTACTATGGTTGTAAGGCTGTTGTGAAGGATCCTCTGCTTGGAAATAACCATAAGGGCTCATATAGCCTTCGGGCACAACATCCGAGGGGCTGGTTGGAGCCCGTAAACCATATTGATTAGGGCCACGCTGAGAACCTAACAAGAGGAAAATCAAAAGAACAACATTCAAGATAGGAATGGGTTGGGCCCAAATCCACCATCCTGTGTGATCTCGGTCGTGAAGGCGCCGAATTGTCACCGAAATAACCGGACAAATAACAAGCAGGCTATACGCGGCGTTGATGATAGAGATAGTGGAAACCAATTCAGGCTGACCTGCTAGGGGATTGACAAGAGTTTTAATGGAATCGCCGGAGGTAAGTACGGCATCTATGTCCCCGCCAAAAAGAGCCAAACAAAACAGAATGACGATATTGATTAAAGTAAATGACCAATACTCAGCTCTGGATGCTCTTCCTTTAAAAGTTAAATATTTAGAGAAACAATAAAAATACCAACGAAACATAGCATCTTCTCCTTATAAGTATTGATATCTTAGAGGACCAGCAAAAGGGAGAGCGAGATTATCACCCAAAAAAGTAAAGGACAAGAAAAACCAAACTTTGTTTCTGTTTGACGATATTGCAAAACACAACAAGTTGTTTTTCTTAAAATTTTTTCATTCCGAATCTGAGATCTGCAAAGATGGCACTATAAAAACGCCCTTTGAAGGTAATGTCCTTAAAGTTCTGATTATGAATAATCAAGAGGCTCCTTATCTTTCTAATTTTTTCCCAGCACTTCAACCAGGGTTACTAAAGCTTCTCTATCAAGTTCCTCTTGAGAGAGTGGCGGTTTTCTGGCTCCTAGTTCCTCAAGTCTTCCCATTATCTCATCCCACTTATCTTGTCTAAATTGGAACCAGAAATCTTGATCGCTTGTGTCTTTTCCCAATGCCTCATCTACTATTTTTTGAACTTCTCTAGCGAGTTCTTTCTTTGAGGGTGCAGGTGAGCGTTTGTTAAGAGCTTCGAGCTTTCTTCCTATTTCATCTCCTTTTTCTTCTACTATTCGACGTGCTGAAAAAGTTTCAGAAGGAAGGCCATTGGTTCTCCAGTTTTCTCCCAATACTTCATTTAAGATTTTTTCTGACTCTCTATTCAATTCTTCTTGCGAGAGTGGAGGCTTGCGCTCTGCAAGAGCATCTAATCTTCTTGCTATTTCTGTTGCCTTTTCTTCTCTACGATGCTCAGCGAAAGATGTCCCGGAAAGAAACTCATCCGGATGATCCTTATCTCTTCCCATGGCTATGTCTAGCCTTCTTTCCACCTCTCTTTCAAACTCCTCTACACTGTCTGGAAAATCTTCCGACAGCAATTCATCGACGATTCTATCCATTTCTTTTTTCTCATCCTTTAAAGGCTTAGAGGTTGAAGCTCCAAGAGAATGCGTACCGCCTAGACTTTGAAGTTGAGAGAGAAAACTATAGGTGCTCTTGCGATTTGGTCGTAAATATCGAGAGAAAAAACTATCCGAAGTCTTATTTTCAGAATGGACGATATCTTCTGGGCTTGCTGGAGCGCGTGCACCGTATTTATTCTGAGTTTTTTGTGAATCAAGCAGTAAAAAAATTAGAACAAGAAAGTTCAAGAACGGAATGAACTGTCCTATCGCCCACCAGCCGGAATGGTTTCTATCATGGAGTCTTCTAACGGTAACAGCCAGAGCCGGACAAAAAATAAATACGCCGAATACAACCTCCAAACTAGTGAGGACAGAAACTAAGGTAGGATAGTTGTTTAGTGCAGCCAGCATTACTCTGTATTTTTCTCCGGATGCAGTTTCTCCGTGAATAGTTCCGGTAAGAAGAGAGAAGCTGAAAAGAACAAAAATGTTAATTAACGCGAATGACCAAAATTCAGCTCTGGATGCTCTTCCATCAAAATCAAAGTATTTCTTTAAGCAATAGCGGTACCAACTAAACATATCGCTTTCTCCTTTTGTTAGATGATAACTGATGAGAAACACAGAAAAAATAGGTTTTGTTTCTTAGAAGAAGTGCTGAAAGGAGAGACCGTATCATGAATCATTTGTAAAAATTACTGCTTCCATTTGAAGGCAACAGATGGAAAATCAGCCGAAGTCAAAAGTTTGAGGTAAGAGGTGCGATACAATCCTCAAAAACTCTGAATAGGTAAATTCCTCTCATGAAGAAAACACTTCTCTCTATTTCTTTGGCAGTCTCTGCCGCTCTTTTGTTAACTGCATGTAAAACAACCGAGCCTTATTACAGCTATTCATTCGAGCCTAACGCACAAATTCAGCGTGCGTGGCATCGCATCGACGCAAAAGACATTGGGGTAGAACAAGTAAGGGTAGTCAAGATAATAGACTTGGATTGTGCGGGCGACAGAATTGCCATTCCGGGTGAAGGGGAGTTTTCAGATCTCAGGGACGCTTTCGCTAATTATTGGAAGAATGCTTTCATCACCGATCTTTCCAGTGTTGGAATGCTCAATCAAGAAAAGCCAAAGGTAAAGCTCTATAACCTCATCGATTCTGTCAAAATTATTGCGGAGCCGACTCAGCTTCAATGGCGGATCAAAATGGAAATCTTTTCTTCCAATGGCGGTATGCTTAAACAAGAAATTACCTATAACGCTCCGACTGACGGCTTAAAGAACATGAGAGAGGGCTGCTCACGATTAGCCGCTGGACTAGATAAGACTGTTGCCTGGTCAATTCTTAAAACAATTAGTGATCCAAGATTCCAAGAAATGGTTCAGCCTGGTCTCGGGTATGTTCCATCAATGAAAGCTGTGAGCATCACATCAGTATTTCAACCGGATACGGAAGAAGATTATTGGAAGTCGAAACCGACCCGATAAATCTCAATCCCCTTTAAGTTTACGGTTTAAAGCTGCTTTCTTAAAGGGGCATTTTTTCTTTTAAAGCCCTAAATCCAAAGTAATTGCAAGAAGACTCTCCGTTAAAGACTTATGTTGGCTATCTGTAAGGGGTGAGTTTTCATTTTTTTGTCTTTTAACAAAAACTCTTTGTCTCTTAAGAAAATGTTGCCTTTGGTAGACTGATTTCAATTAAAAGCTGATGGGGCCAGGAGTTATGAGCTAATTCTTCCCTTCGGCAAGCATTATCTGCTTAGGTTGATTAGGTGATTTTTATAACCAATACAACCATTAGTTTTACCGAGGAAAAAATGTTTGACTTTGAGACATGGGCTTGAACAGATTGATTTAAATCTTTTCGTATCTATGCTAATATCTACAAAATGAAAAGATTAGTGGGTATAGGTGAAGCAGCTTCAGCACTGGGTGTGTCAATCACAACTCTGCGCCGCTGGGAGGCATCGGGTAAGTTAAAGGCTGAGCACACGGCAGGCGGTCATCGTCGTTATGATCTTGCCAAACTCAAGCCGGAACTAATTCATGCCGCCAGCGCGGATAACCGTCGAACCGTGGCTTATGCTCGTGTTTCCAGCCACGATCAGAAAGAGGATTTGGAACGCCAGAAACAAGTTCTGGAATTGTATTGTTCTCGCCAAGGCTGGACATTTGAGATTATCTCCGATCTCGGCTCCGGCATGAACTATCACAAAAAGGGATTAAAGAAGCTGCTGGAGGCTATCCTTGACGAGCAGGTCGGCCGTTTAGTCATTACTCACAAGGATCGACTGCTTCGCATTGGTGCAGAGTTGGTGTTTGCCGTCTGCGAGGCTAAGCACGTCGAAGTTGTAATTCTCAATCAAGGTGAGGATACGACGTTTGAAGCAGATCTAGCTGAGGATGTGACGGAGATCGTCAACCTATTCTCTACCCGCTTATACGGCTCTCGCAGCCGCAAGAGTCAGAAGCTTCTTGATGGTATAAAGAAAGCGGTGGAAGAATCGTAATGTTGATCGCCCATCGCATCGCTCTGGATCTAAACAACGTACAGGCAACCTATATGTCACAGGCTGCCGGGACAGCTCGCTTTGCCTACAACTGGGCATTGAGCGAATGGAAGAGACAGTACGAAGCATGGAAGCAGGACAATTCTCTGCCCAAACCATCACAAGAAGCGCTGCGGCGACAACTTAACAGCATCAAACGCAAAGAATTTCCGTGGATGCTGGAAGTGACCAAGAATGCTCCGCAAATGGCGATTATCCA
>NZ_CABSJB010000037.1:0-24286 GCF_902477955.1 uncultured Turicimonas sp.
GCCACTTGTGACGAGTCAAACAAGTCCTCCTCCTCACAAGTGGCTCTTATAAAAACTACATGTGATCTATTTTTTCTAAGAACTTGAACCAAATTTTCAGTTTTCTTGATAAGGATATTATTCAAGATAAATCCTCTTCCCTTTTCAATCGCTAACTCGAAATCAAATCCGTCATTTTCATTCAAAAGAACTATAACCAATGGACATGTAATTCTGTTTATGGAAAACTCTAATTTCTTAGCTCTTTCATCAAAAATTTCATTTGACTTTTTATCACAAATCCAAAGAACTTCATTTTCCGACACATCTCCCAGAAGTTCTGGACTATTACATTTAATAAGATTTTTTTGCGGGGAAGAATGTTTTTCCCAAGCTTTGAATAATCTTAGCTTATCTATCACTGAACGCTTGAAAGTTGTTAACTTGATGAGTTCTTCTCTTTGTTTCCAAGCTATCGTTTCTCGTTTCTGTTTGGATAAGCTAGAGAATAATACTAACTGCTTCAATAAACTACCAGATTCAAAGGGATTAAATGATGCAAAGTCATATGTATTTTCTAAAAAGTCGGTACACCCACAATAACGGGAGCATAAAATTGGAACTCCATTCATTACATATTCAGTCATGGAAACAGGAAAATTCTCAAATGTTGAAGCCATGATCCCTAAATCAGATGCCTCATAGATCTTCTTTTTCTCTTTCTCTCCAACATAGTCAAAGATTAAGATGTTGCCTTTTCTAAATTCAGGAATCATTTCTATAATTTCTTGCCTGTAATCCTTTCCCGAGAGCGGATTTATTACTGATGTTCCGGCTAGGATAAGTATGGCCTCTTCATCGTAGTTATCAAGGAATTTAAGGAAAGCATCAACTAAAACGTGTATGTTTTTTCTGCCTTCAAACCTAGAAATGTTACTTACTACAAACCTGTCTTTCAAATCTGGGAATGCCCTTTTCTTAAGAGGTTTAGTAGGAAGATTTGAACTTAGGACATGCGGAAGATGGAAAACATGTGGCACACAATAATTCTTTTCAATATATTTTGCCAAGAACTTAGATGGACTCGTTAAGATATCAGATAGAAAAAGTTGAGCCTTTTCTCTCTCTACTTGAGCTTTAATAGCTTCTGGCAATTTTCTCGATCGAGTAGACCAAACGAAACATTCTTGAGAAGCTGTGTGACAATCCGTTGAGAATACTATATTGGAAAAGTCTTTTTCATTTTTTCTCAGAAGAGTTTCCATCCCTAATCCAAGATAATCTGCAAACTCAACATAATCGGGCTTCAATTGAGCAATTATTTTCGCAATCTTCTTCCCTTGATTGTCTAAAGTATCAGAACCTAGTTTAACCAAGTTAAATAAGGGATGAGAAGAAATATCTTTACTCGTAGCGCCTTGCAAGCAGATAACTGACACCTTGAGATTTAGTTTGGAGTTAAGAATAGATCTCACCATATCTTCTAGACAAGAAGCTATCCCTCCATTACCTTTAAAGCATCCAAACTCATGAGCAACTAGTACGATATGACTTGGCTGCCTAAAATCGGACGGCTCCTCTTCCGTAGAAACTTGAGAAGGAACTAAAGACCCTTGTATTCTTTCGCTTTCTCTGCCTTCTTCAAGATCACTACATGAAAGAGGCTGAATTTCTACGCCTCCATCAAACATAAAACGTTTAAATGCTTGAAAATTGGAGGAAACTAAACTATTAAACAACGTAAAATCTGCTTCTGAGTACAGCTTCTCAAAATCATAATTTTTCTTCCGCATAAAGTCTTGAGTGGCATCAATGTGCGGAATACCAAAAAACTGTGCCAATTCCAATGTTCTAGAATCAAAGGCATCAACCACAGCTGGAATACCACCCAACAATGGGACTATATTCCCATGAATACGACAACCAAAACTGAAGTTAATAGATAATTTTCGAAGGTCACTGTACCAGTCTCTAAGAGAGGTATAGAGCTTGATTCTTCCTTCCCTATTAAGCGTATCAAACTTAAATGAAGGATCCCACAAGTATTTTTTATCAATCAAAGAATAAGGTTCTTGTCTATTCAAGAGGTTATAAAACTCTTCTTGGCAAACAAAAATAGATCCAGGGTATAAATCGAAAGAACTTGCCGCGCTTATCTCATTCCAGAACCTAAATCCATTGAAAGCAGGTTTAAGAGAAACATGCTCTTTCTTTTCAATGTGTAAATTTTCTCCAAATAAATACATAGATGGACAACCATTTACATCAAAATCTACCCCAATTCTGAACCCTAATCTTTCTAAGAACGCTCCCGTGAACTCCCCTCTCAGGCTAACTTTTCCATTTCTTAAAAGACTTTTTAAGAAAAAAACAGCCTCGTCTTTAATCTCCGAGTATAAACTGTCGATAGACACACCATTTCCTGCCTGGGCTCCCAAACCGATACAGAGGGTGGGGATTTTCAGGCGAGACAAGTTATTTCCCAAATTAGTTAGAGCTCTCTTTCCCCAGACGCTAAGAGTATTGGCAGGAAGAATAATAATCAAATCAAATGTCGAATTTATTCTATCGATTTCTTCTTGAGAGAGAGTCTTGGCATGCATTGGGCCTGCAGTTTGTACACTATTTGTTTGATTTATCATGTAGTGTGTGGCATGCTGAAAAACTGTATTCCCTGAATTTCCTCCCAAATGGAACAACGCTTTTTCCTTGGGCTGTTCTAGATTAAATGATTGAGTGGGAGAGGAATCCACGCAAAGTAGAATATTTTTTTTTTGATGCGCCATCCTTTCACCCTATCTCTTTAGTTTGAAAATTTAACTTGAATTGTTCTAAATCTAAAGGCGTACCAAGTCCCCACATTCTTTTACCAATATTCATAAATTTTATTTTTTTTCCATCTTCAATCAATAAATTGTAAGTTGGAGCAACATAAAATTCATTATTGACTCGAATATCTCTTCGAATCATTTCCTCTGCAGCTGACACAAAATCCCTTCCCCGCTTAAAATTATATATACCAACTGTTGCCTCGTCAGAAATCACCTCCTTTTCTCTAACTTCTCTCACTAGGTCTTCTTCGTATCGGATAAAACTCCACTTAGGATCATTAGCTTTCATCGTCATAAGAAATCCATCAATTTCTTTTTCTGTTTCAAAATGACTTAGGTAATCTGCAATTCCTCCGTCAATAAATTGATCACAGTTAGCAATCATTAATGGTGATTCGTTATCAATATATTCTTTTGCTGCAAGAACTGTGCATGCAGGACCTTGACTTAACTTATCGAGAGAAATGACAGTTACATATGGAGAACTAGCCTTCAAGAGTTTCTCTAAGGGATAGGACGATAGATGTTCTCTCAAACACACAAAATAAAATTGATGCTCTCCTATCGGTAATAAGTTGTTTATCACCCTTGATATCATAGGTTTTCCCAAAACATCAATAAAAGGCTTCGGATCAGAGTACCCTGCCTTAGAAAATCTGGAACCTAGTCCAGCCATAGGTATCACGATATTTAACATTACATTACACCAAATACTTATCCCCAACTACGCTAGGAATCTTTACTACCACTGTTATAGAATCTGTCAAAGACTGAAAATCCGCGATTTCTCCCGGATCTAATTCAACGATCTGCCCCTTAATAAATACTCTCCCATTCATTCTTATTTTTCCTGAAACCACCGCAGTAATTTCTTTTGCCACTTTATGATAATGCGCTGGCTCGCTGTCTCCACTCTTGTATTCTTTTATTGATACTTCAAATTGGTTGGTTTGGCATACTGAGGGTAAAAAATCACCCACTATCCACCCTTTTACCATCTTGTCCAACAAATGAATTTTCATTTAAATTTACTCCTCCCCTTTCTGATGCATCTTCAGAGTCTTACTCTCAATTGTAATATGGCAAACATCTGATAAATTTCTCCATTACGATACTGCGAACTTTTTTCATTAAAAGAGAGAAGATTACTATCAGGATCAAGTAGAGTGCGACATGATTTTCCAAAAAAAACTTACTATCAGAGCTAATTTTAGAAGCCATCTTAATAACCGCATAATGGAAAATATAAATCTCCAAAAACAAAGAAAAAATAACCGGAGGAAGAAGCGAAAGGCAGAGGTTTAATTTTCTCATTAGAAAATGTTTTGAGAAGAATAAAAACGGTACTAAATATCCGAAAACAGCGTAACTTATATAGTCATACTCCGATCCAGGGGTACGTCTAAATAAAATATAAAGAAGTAGTAAAAAAACAAAAAAACCAATCAAAACAGACAAATTGGTATTGAAGAAATTCTTTTTTTTATCTGCGATATAAAAACAGATGTACCCCAGACCAATCCCGATTCCTCCTCTGTAAAAAGCGACAGGAAAAGGACCTAAATATTTTTCATATGTCATATTAATTCCGTGCCAAGGAATTTGGGAATACAACGTATAAAGAAAAAGAGTTACTAGGAAGATTATAAAAAGAACAAAAAAAGGATAGTTTATCTTCTTACGCAAATAAATATAACCTATTGAAAAGAAAAGATAAATACCTAGAAACCATAAAGATCCAAAACCGTAAAACCGTCCTAAACCTAACGAAGATAAGAAAGTAAAGTAATTGATGGTGTCAAAACCTGTAGGAAATTGACAAAGAACTACGGCAAAAAGAAAAGCAACGAAGTAATAAAAATAAAAACTGGAAAGCCTTCTGCGAAAAATACTCAAAATAGGCTGGGCTTGATATTTTTTTTCGTTCTTAGCTAAAAGAAATCCTGTCATAAGAAAAAACATTTCTACAAACAGATAGCCGCCAGGGACAATCTTCCATTGCAAATGGAGCAAAGAAATAATTAATGCTCCGAATATTTTGAATGAATCCAACAAAAGGTTTCTTTCGTGTAAATTATATGCATTACCCCCCCCCTCCACATTTTCATTTTTAAAGCCTTCTGATTTAATTCTCATTAGAAAATCGGATAGCTTCGTTACATTTGTTGTCATTCTGCGCAGTCTAATAAGCTTATTGTTAAAAAGGAATGATAGCTGGGTCTTCATGACTTTAACGGCAACTAATTTCATTTTTGAATCTCAGAGTGCATCAAAAGCAAAAGTTCGTAAAAATACCCGCCATACAATTACCCCTTTATCAAAAATATTCCACTATCTAAAACAAGTGCTTCCTCCCAGGGCCTGTAAATAGTTAACCGTCTCGAATGAATTCTCATTTTTTTCTGCAAATATCCGTAAATCACCTAGAGTTGGTCGTCTTTTTTTAATTTTTGGGCTCCTGTACAGTTCGCACCCAATGGTTGTCGACCTTAATCGACCGGCTCCGAGAAAAACCGTTAAGAATTTTCTGTTTTCTCAAAAGCCCATCTTCGGATGGATCATCAATTCACCAATCGGCGGATTCCCTTTCCGCTGTGCGGTAACAGAACGCCGAATTTTTAAGGATTTTTAATCATGCAAAATTCATTCCAACCTTCTGCTGAGTTTCAGCAGCTTGTTAAAGCTCAGCTCAAAGGAAACTGGAAAAGCGTTCTGGAGCAGCATTTAGGAGCAGAAGTATTAGCTAAACCGAATCAGCCTTGTCCGTTCTGCGAAGGCAGGGATCGATTCTCTTTTACTGACAAGTTCGGCAACGGAGATTGTTATTGCCGCCATTGCGGTCATCGAGACGGCATTACAGTAATTATGGATTTAACCCATAAAAACTTCTCAGAAGTAATTGTTGCATTGGGAGATCAACTTGGAATTCCAGCGGAAGTTCCTTCAGAACCGAAACCTAAGAAAGCCAAGTCCCGTAAAACCTTTACCTCGAAAGACTTATGGAATTTAGGTTCTCCAATTGAAAAAGATACTTCCGCGGATCGTTATCTTTCTTCAAGAGGATTAAATGGCCGAAACTTCCAATCACTTCGTTTCTTTGATCATTTGCGTTACGCAGAAAAGTCTAAAGACGGATCTTCCTGGGAAGAGAAATACTATGAAGGTATCCTCTGCCGGATAGATTCCTCTGAAAAAGAATGCTTCAACGTTCTTCGGATTTATTTGGACAACGGTCAAAAAGCCAAAGTCAAGGCACCAAAGAAAGTCTTTGGAAAAGAAATCTCCGGCGGCTTCATCAAGCTTGGAGAAATCAATCCTGACGACGGTAGGCTTGGATTAGCGGAAGGAGTTGAAACAGCAATGTCCGCAGGCATTCTTCACGAAATGCCCGTGTGGTCGGTTATCTCGGCCTTCAACTTTAAAAACTTCGTCCCTCCTGAAGAAGTAAAAGAATTGTTTATCTTCGCTGATAACGATTCCAACTTCGTCGGACAGAAAGAAGCGTTCACCGCAGCTTCCGTCCTTGCTCAAAAATACAAGTCTTTGAAGATCTCGGTCGTCATCCCGCCTGAAGTTAATTCAGATTGGAACGATGTGCTTCTCTCTTCAAAGCGGTAGATCAAACTTCGTTTGAAATACCCAAGCTCCTCTGAGAGCTTCGTCACATAGACAAAGTTGCGCCAGCAGCATCAGAGAACTCGTGTTCGTAGAACACAAAAAATTCGTGAAAGACGCTAGACGGCTTTCTTTCTTATCCCTCCGGGGCTTATGCCCCGGTCACATGGGGTGCCCCTTTTTAATTTTCTTTACTAAGGAGTTATCTCATGTTGAATATGGTTTATGACAAAGAAGTCGCCATGACGGAATTTGGTTTGCGCAAGCCGGGCTCTGTCTTGGGGTTTTCGAACAGGAATGCGGACCAGTCCGTCTTGGCCCTCATTCCCGAACGTAATCCGCATTATGTCTTTCAGCCTCAGCAGCTCGGCATCATGACGATTTGGTGGGAAGCCGCACCAGATGAACCTTTGTTCATCAGCGGCCCTCACGGTTCCGGCAAAACTAGTTTCGTAAACCAGTTTTGCGCTCGGGTCGGTGCGCCGGTTGTTTCTTTAACGGCTCGCTCCCGGCTTGATAGGACGGATCTCATCGGCCATTACATCATTGATAAAGACAAGAGCATGCGCTTTGTCGACGGCCCTTTAACTAGGGCTTGGCGATACGGCATGGTTTTTCTAATCAATGAAATGTCAGCGGCGCCTGCTGATCTTTGGCTGTCAGTCAATGAACTTCTCGAAGGTTCTCCTCTATTTATAGAAGCAACCGGAGAAGTCATCAAGAAGCACCCTCGGGCGCGGATTGTAATGACAGACAATATCAGAGGCATGACCGACGACAGCAGCGGTCTTTATCTTGGAAGACACCTGCAGGATCCGGCAGTAATGGATCGCTGTTGGAAATTAAGGATGGAGTATATCGATGCTTCTGCAGAGATGAAGCTCATTGAGAGCCAAATCCCTGATATAGAAGTCCACGGTATGACTTCGCAAAGCTGGAAAAAAGAGTTTGCTCTTCGGCTCAGAAAAGCCGCCGCCAAAGTGCGGGAGGCTTACAACGGGACTCCCGGTGTTCAGCCGATTGAAGCAACCATCTCTACGCGAGTTTTACTGCGCCTTAAAGATCTCCTGATAATTTCAGGAAGATCCGGGAGACTCAGCGTAAGAGAGGCCCTTAACTGGGCCCTCCGGATTGCACTGACTGAAGCGGTTGATAGAACCAGTGCGTTAACAATCGAAAAAATTGTTGAAGCGGAACTCGGGGATATCTGTACGCATCTGGCAGCGCCTTAATTTCTTCGGAAGCCTTTTAGGCTTCCGAGAGACTGCATACGAATTTCACTTCCGGTGAAAGCTTGCAAAAGATTTTCACCACCTCGTTAACGGGGCTTTATGTCCCGTTAACGAGGGTCGTAAGGCCCCTTTTTACTTTAAGGATGGTCTTATGACAAATACTTTATTTGACGGTCTCCTTCATGAGGGGCCAAAGGATGTTGCTTCAACCGATAAAAAGGAAGCAGCAAATTTCAAACAATCGTTAGTGATGGTTTGCTTCCGGATTTCGGTCTGGACGGGAACCACAACGGAACAATTATCTGTTGAGGACGGCTCTGAGAGCATGCTCCGCAAAAGAATTGTTCCTAGCGAGATTTTGAAACCGTTTACGGATTTGCGTAATAGGGCCAAACGGTTCTGCAAGCAGCACGGCGAAACTTATCTCAACGGATATGTGATGCCCGCTGATTGCGCCCGGATGGCATTGGATGAGTTAAAGGAAATCAGAGCGTCGTTTATTAAACAGCGGGATGAACACTTTGCTCATGCATACGAAAAAATGCGGGAGGCACGGGCTCAAGGAATTATTCCTCGGGGCTGTTCGGATCTGGTATCAGTTCCCTCCCTCAAATATGTCCTTGGGCATATTCGTTTCAACTATGACGCATTTTCTCTGGCAAGTTTTAAACACGGACATTCTTCTTCGTATGAATCTTTCCTCACTGACTTCTGTCAGCGGATGTCAAACGAAGCTCAGGATATTGAGGCATTGCTGAAGGAGTCTCTCGAGATCCCGGATGCCCTGCTCTACCGGTGTTTGGAACTGAGCGAAAAGCTTGATACATGGAGGCGTTCCCACCCTGACATCGGTACTGCCGCTGTCAAATTAAAAGGTGCCTACATCGTAACTGCCCAGAGACCTAAGGCTATGCAAACTTCCGAAAGAATTATTGATGCGCTGGATTCGATTACTCGTCTGGAATCAATTGATTTTTTCGGCAAGGGCCAATGTCCTGCAGAGGACACCGTAAACGGAAGAGTGCAGGTCAATGTTCACGGCACGGATATACCTTCTTTTCAATCGGATTCGACTGAGCCGGCAGGCAATACTGGCCAAGAGAACACCGATGACTGTCCGGCAATAGCCGAGACAGCACTTACCTCAGAAGCAAATTCTGCTTCTCAAAGCGGCGCTTTGAGAAATGCTTCAGAGGGAAATGACTCTCCATCTTTGGGAAAAGATGAAGAGCCCGTGAAGAAATGGACGTGTTCCGTGGATTCTGTCTTAGCACGAGGCCGAAGCCTCTTTATTGGTTAACAACGCCCTGAAGCGGATTCCGGAGAAGATTTTCTTCTCCGGGTCATCTTCGAAGGAGAATTCTAATGGCTATTGATAAAAACTTTTTAACTCTTGCAGAGATTCAAAACAGCATTGCAAATTTTACCGGTGTGAATGCCAATAAACCGGTCAATCTAAATTTCGGGGCGGAACACGCTTCTACAGACGGCAATACGATTCACTTGCCTAATGTAGATCCGAAAGACGCTGCAGCCACAACCATTCTGTTCGGCCATGCAGTTCATGAAATTGCTCACGTACTGTATTCTGAGTTTGAATGTTTGGAAGACTGTAAATCGTTTAATCCGCTGGTAAATGTTTTAGAAGATATCCGCATTGATAAAGCCATGGCGGACCGCTGCCCGGGTTCTTATCTGATGCGCCGGGATCTTTACGAAACATTTGCCAAACTCGGCAAACTTCCTCTTGCAAAAGAAGAAGATTCTCCTCTGAGACTGCTGTGTTTAGCACTTTACTGGCATTTAGTTGACAAGGTGCATCGTTTTCATTTGGCCGATCTTCCGATTCAGCAGACAGAACAGGCGTTCTGTAAAAAGTATGGACGGGCATTATTTACTCGTTTATGCACCATGGCAGAACCAGCTGTTAATGCTTCATGCACGGCTGAAATCATTGAGATCGCCCGCAAAATTTTGGCTAAATTTGTTCCTGCGGGATGTCCGAGCGCTCCTAAAGAAATCGCTTCGATGGGAACGAATCCTCGGCTCTCTCCGGTAGAACAGAAATTTGCCGAAAAGAAAGCGGAAAAGTTTCTGGAGGCTGCCTTTGCGGATTGCCACGATCTAGATCTTGGCAAAAACTGTGAGCAGTTGTTGGATTCCAAACAGTGCGCAGAAGACTTCTCTTCCGAAGAACCTTACGGCTTTGCCGTATGGACTGTAAAGAGAGATGAGTTTATGCGTGAGACTCCTGGAAATTTTCTGGCAGAAGCCAGAGAACTTTGCGGCCTGCACTCCAATAAGCTCAGAAGATTCTTTCAGGCTAAAACGTTAACTGACTCTTTAAGAGGAAGAACGGGAAGCTTTATTGATTATCCGGTTCTCAGCCGCATTAATGTGGGCGACAGCCGTGTATTCAAGAAAGAGAATTTTGAGATTCAAGAATCTGCTGCCTGTGCGGTTTTATTGGACAGAAGCGGTTCGATGACTCAAGAGATGCTTGAAAAAGCAAAACTCTGTGCTTATTCCGTTGCAGAAATGTTTGAGTCTTTGGAAGGCTGTGTTTCTTCATGTTATGCCTTTCCGGGCTTAACAAGGAAAACACTGCTGGAAGTTAAAAGCTTTAACGATACGTGCAGAAGAACAGTGTCTCGTTTTGCTTCTATCAAAGCATTCGGATTCACGCCCGTCGTTGAGAGTCTCAATACGGCAGCCGTTCAGTTATCCATGCGCCCTGAGGCAAAGAAAATCATTTTTATCATCACCGACGGACTTTGTCCCGAAGCCGACAAGATAGAAAAGACCGCTTCTCTCCTAGAGAAGAAAGGTTTTGAGATTCTTTGCATCAATATCGGCGACGATGTTGAACGCTTGTTTAAGTATCAAGAGACGATCACTGAAGTAAACCAACTTGCTCCTAAAGTCTTTCAGCTCCTAAATAAATACTGGAGTAACAACGACCAAATTAGGCGGCAAATTCTTTCTTAGCTCTTGAATTACCCTAGGGGTAAAGCTAAGCTCTCAAAGGTAGGAAAACCCCCAACATACCGTTGGGGCCCCGAGAGTACCTGCCAAGTAACACCTGTGAGAGGTTGCTATGAAAGAAACAAACATTAGTTCTAAAAAGATATCCACGGAAACTTTTTGCCAACAACCGTTGCCATTTATTTTTTCGATTAACCGGCTCGCAATCACGATGACATATATGTTTCAAAAAGACGCCCTGCCACAATTAGCTCTAACCCAAAAAGACCTGATTGAAGCGATGTGCACATTTGCTTACCGTGTGCCTTATTCCGTCGTGGCTGCTCCGGATATCAAGAAGCGTAAAACCGGGGTTTCCGCCCTGCTTCCTTCAATTGCATTAATTGAAGAAGCCGTTAATGGCATGCTCGCCATGGATAAGGAAAGAATTGTGGCTGCGGAAAAGAAATTGCTCAAATATCTTCCGCACTTCAATAGCAAAGATTGTTGGCAAGCGGTTTTGAAATACGTGTTCCTTAACGAATTCCTTAAAGGAGTTACTGCTGATACTCCATTGAGCAAAAAGCTGTTTGCTCTTCCTAAAGGGCATTTTCAGAGTCTGCAAGATCATGTTCTCAAAAATCAGGAAATACCTTTGTCCTATCAACTTGCAGGAGGTTTAACAGAACCGAATAAAAAACTGAATATTAACGATACGGTCGACGAACATCTTTGGATGCTTTCATCTTGCAAGACTTATCGCCTCTCGACTCGACCCATTGTCAGTGAGTTTCTCAAAAAGCTGAAGACTAAAGAGACAGCAGCGAACTGGGATAACGAGATCTTTGAGTTGGTATTTACCAAAGAAATTACCGACGCCTATGGAAAAAAAGTGGCTCTTCCTAAAACAACGGAAAATTGGGAAAAGTGCATCTATGAAATCGCCGTCAAGTTAAAGCTTTTTCCGTCCTATATCACTATAGGAGAGTGGAAAGAAGAGATGCAAAAGGACAAAGAACTTCAAGCGGAAAATACACCTAAAGCTTGCATAAGAAACGGAAAGAAATGTCTCTGTAAAGAAGTCCATTTCGTCTGCGACCTTATAGGAATTTTCAAATGGGTCCGTATGAACTTCAGCATCTGTATCAGAGACTCGGCCATCTACACTGTATTTTTGGTTTCTCACCTCGCCTATTGGAAGCTTAACTTTGGCAGTGGGGCTAGGAAGAGTCTGGACTTTCCTTGCTTTCAGTCTACAAACTCCATCCGTTATATGTACTTAAAACCAAAAAGAATATGCTCATTCTTAATGCATCTCTCTCCGAAGTATGGACGTGCAAAGTATCTCCTTTGGTACTTTGCAAACTTTGCCCATGACTTCTTAGGCAACACAGAACTTGAGGAATCCGCCCAAAGAAAAAAGAAAACAGAAGAAGCTATTGAAGCTACGACTGAATATAGCCAATACCAACACTCCAGCGGCAAACATTTAACTTCTTTCATTTTGAATACTCCTTACCACTGTTAATTACCAATGCTTTCTCCTTCTACCTCCCAGCACGTGCATGCAGCAGATTTTGTCCGCCCGCGTCCTTTTGCTGAATTCGTTCAGAAAAACAAGGATCGATTGAATGCACTTAAGAGAAATTGGCCTTATGGGTCCAAGTTCTCAGAGGTACTTCATGTCGTGCGTGAAGTGCAGGCGCATCATCAGCGCCTCCCTCTTCACGAAGCTTCTGATTACGACCATGAAGAAGGAGCAATGCATTCCGCTTTGGATTTAGCTAACGAGGCTCTTGTTCTGCTTAAAGGCATTCCCGTGCATATGGATTTGCCTTTGGTTAAAAGAGAAGAACAAAAAGAACGAGTTTTCTTCTCCATTGTCCTTTGTGCATTATTTAGCAACATCGCCGACGGCGATGTGCGCTATCGCATTGACGGCTTTGATGCCAACAATAACCGTACCACTAAGAAGCCTTGTCTTCCATTAGCCCGATTCTTCGAAAAAGATCACGTAAGCGTACGTCTATGGAAAAAGGCGCAGCCCGAATTCCATCTTTATCAGTCTTATGCCTCCCGCATTCTTCATGAAGCCGGGAAGAAAGTCCTGGATAAAATTCCTGACCAAGACTTTTCCTCTTTATACGGTTTTGTCTGTGCCTTTGTAGAAAACCGAATGGAGGATGCTCAAAGTCTTGACCCGATCTTGTTTGATTGCCTCTTGAGAGCTAAAAATAAAATCTCGACCCGCAATCTTTTATTGAATTCGGGTTATCTGGATGACCGTACCGCTCCGGCTCTCAAGCCAGAAATTTCATTAATTCTTTCGGAGCTCTTTAAGAACGAATGGTCTATTGATACGGGCGGTGCCTTACGCAACAGCATGGTTCTTTTCCATGCCGGAAAAGTTTACCTGCGCTACCCTAAGGCCTTTGCTCACATTGAGAGCAGGCTTAATGACCGCTGGGTAGATTCTCAGATCCCTATCAACTCAAAGACTATTCTTTCTTATATGACCAAAAGTCAGATGGTCGAACAAGAACCCAATTCTTTGATGATAAAGCTCAAGTTCGTTGAGGAGCCTGAACTTCCGGGACAAAAGGCTAAGACGGTAACGGTTCAAGCCGATGCCGTTGCCCTTTCCAACCCTTCTCAGTATTTAGCGGAGGGGACCAAAACACGCGAATACCACGAACAAGACCGAGTAAAGAACAATCTTTCCCGACTGGTAAAAGAAAAGATTCAGTATGGAGAAAAGGATTTAAGCGGCCTTGGACAAGAAACCTGTGTCGCTGAGTACGTTATTTCTTCAAATGGTTCTTCGGATAAACAAACCGAAAGAAGCAAAGGCTTCACAAAGCTGTTTGATGCGATTTTGCCTGTCCTTAAAAAGGATGCGGATTCAAAGAGCAAAATTAATAAAGACTCCGAGCCTAAATCTCCGGCAGAACTTGCCGTAATTAAAGCAAAACGATCCCGAAAGGACAGTCTCGTTAATCAAAAAACGAAAGAAATCAAAACTCAACTTTCTGAAGAGAATGTCTATCCCTACGCTGACAAACAGGCCACTGACAAACAGGCTACTGACAACAAGTCTGCACTAGCTGCACAGGCATTACCAAAATCCGGAGAAATCGAAGAAGCACAGCCTTCCCCGGAAGAGCCTTCACGCGTTGTCCTTCCCTCCGACAAGCAAGATTCAACTGCTGGTGCATCTTCAAATGCGGCGGCTGAGACTGTGACCGATGCAAACGATTCTAAGTCTGCAGGCATTTCTTTAGGAAGCCGCTTAAAAGGTTTTGGCCGGAGCTTTACTGCAAAGCTTCAAGGAGCTGTTGCATCTATTAAGAAGGTCAAGATTTTTGAATTTTCAAAAGAAGCTTCTTTAAGTGTTCCGACAGGCGATAATATCTCGGCTGAAGATGATGTTTACTATGTTGCCTCTACTAAAGCAGCTTCTAAAGACAAGGTTTCTTCTACGGAAGAAATAAAGGCTGCTTCAGCAGAGCCAACAGTTCACGAAGCTCCGGAGGATTCTTCCGAAACCCACGTTTCTGCACTTTCTATGAAAGGAGCGGAACCTCCCAAGCAGGCGACTGTTTCAATTGATTCTTCTTCCATTGCAAACCTTTCTGAGAAAGCAGAGCTTTCTCAGCCCTTAATCAAACCCGCAGAAAATGCCTCTTCCGAAGAAGACTCCGTTCATTCGACTCAAAAGCAGAAGGACCCTTTGCGCTCTGAAAAATCATCTGAACAAGAATCTCCTTCAACTAGCGCGGCTGTCCAAGAAAATTCCGCCACTGCTGATTCCTTAGAACCAAGTAAGGAGTCACTCACCTCCCTGGAATCTGCAGAAGTTTCTCCAGCAGAAAGCAGTGTTGAAGCCCTTTCAAAATCATCGAACACACCAGCTTCTACCGTTGAAGGCTCAACTGAGCAAGCTATCCAGAAACCGTCTGTGCAGCCCTCAAAAGATAAGGTTAAAACAGAAGAAATTAGACTGAAAGCTGAAGTTAAACCTTCTGATTTATCAAATAACACCGCCTCCTCCAAGGATGTAAATCCGAAAGGAGTAGAACCAGTTGAATTTAAAGAAGAGCAAAAAGAAAACGTAAAAACCGTCAAAGCATCTAAGGATATGAAGCCTGTTTCCGGCTCATCCTCCTTAAAAGGAAGCGCAAAAACTGCAAATAACAATGGAGCACAGAAGTCCGCTGGTTCCTCTACAAACAAAAAGCAGACAAAGGAACAAACAGCCCAATTAAAGACATCTTCAACTGAAGAAAAGAACTCGAACAAATCATCCTCTGAGGCCAAGAAGTCTTCTAAACAAGAAAATACTAAGCAAGTGCCCACTACGGGCGCAACAACTAAGGATGCTTCTGCCAATAAATCCGCCAAGACAATTAAGGCTGAAAACACTAGCAACGCTCGCGGCCAGATTAAACCTGTTTCTACGAAGTCAATTAATCAGAAAGCAGATTCTGCAATTGCGTCCGGACACGCTTCCAACAAGCCAAACTCAAACACTAAGAACCACACCGTAAATGCACACGGAGCTTCTGCTCAGAAGAAATCTGACTCTCAAATGACAGAAGCTAAAGACAGCAAGCCTTCGCAGAATGTTGCAAACAAAAATAATTCTGCAAAAGCAGCTTCTATGGTAACCGAGAGACAAGTTGCCCATAATAAAAATCAAAAACATGCTTCTCAGCCAGCGACTCCCTCAACTGCGAAATCCAAACCGATTAGCAACGAAGGAACAAATTCTGAAGGCCAAACAAGAACCGACATTCGTAATGAAGCCGTAAAACAGCACAATAAAGAAAAAGCTGCTGCCAGAAGAAAAGAAAACAAGCGAGTTAACAACATCCTTGCCGTTGCCGGCAAACCTAAAGCTGAACTCCAAGGTTCCACTCGAATTACCGGACCCAAAAAGTCAAAGATCGAATCTGTGGCTGCGTCCCCCGCTTCGAATGGAGCAATCAAACAGAAAAAAGCAGAAACTCAATTATCTTCTTCTACTGGGAAGAATCAGCCGAAGATATCTTCCGGCAAAACTTCTGTCTCCTCTGAAAAAGGAAAACTATCTACTCCAGCTGTCAACCAGAAGAAGACAGGAGACGAAAAAATTACTTCAGGAGACAAAGACTTGTCTGCCCAGAAATTGTCTACCCAGAAAAGGACTATTAAGACTTCGTCTCCTGAGAAGTCATCTCCTCAAAAACCAACTACTGAAGGGATGTCCGCTGAAAACTTCTCTCCTAAAAGTCATTCTCCTCAGAAGTCTGCTTCTGGAAAGAAGACAAACGCAAGCCAGAAGGTTGCTAATAAAACTTCTCCTTCTTTGCTGTCTCCTGTACAAGAGCTGTCTCCTGTACAAGAGCTGTCTCATGAACAGAAGTCATCCCCTGAGGAGTCGTCTACTCAAAGGGCATCTACTCAAAAACTAACTACTGAGGAGAAGGCTACTGAAAACTTCTCTCCTGAAACTCATTCTCCTCAGAAATCTTCTCCTGCAAAGAAGACGCACGCAAGCCAGAAGGGGGCCAATAAAACCTCTCCTTCTTTGCTGTCTCCTACGGAAGAGTTGTCCTCTCAACAGAAATCGTCTCCTGAGCAGATGCCATCTTCTAAGGAACATCTCCTTTCCCGAGGAACGGTTTCCGCGGAGTCTGCCTCCCCTTCTCCGGCCTCCTGTACATCTTTTCAGACTACCTCCGCAAGAGAAGAGGTTCCTACTCTTGAAAACAAAAAAGTTGGCAACGCAAAGGAAGAGGCTAAAGAAAAGGAAAATGCCTCCTCTCAGAAGGCCTCTCCTACTCAGGAGAAGGCATCCTCTCCTCAGGAGACGTCGTCTACCGAAAATATCTCCTCAAGCGAAGAGAGTTCTTCTGAGAAACAATCGTCTTCTGGTAAGCATTTACTTACTTCAACAAACCGCCCTTCCGGAAATGTGTCTGGCCTGGTAGGACTGTCACCTACTGCTCTTATCAATTCCAATAATGAGGAAAAGAAGACATCTTCAGAAGAGAAAACGCTAGTGGAGACAACCGTAGGAGAAAAGGGCCCCGAGGTGACAGCTGCCGAGGGGTTGGCATCGAAGAAGATATCCGAGGAGAAGACACCTCTTCACGAAAATTCTTCTCCTGAAGTCTTGCCTACTTCTTTAGGAGACAACTCTTCGGTAGACGAAGTCCGCCTTCTACCTCCTCCCCTCTTCAAAGAGGAGCATACTGCCGGCGCAGGTCTTCCCACTTCCTCCGAGGAGACAAAACTACCCTTCTCCTCTGCCCTCTTCTCCTCTTCTTTAGAAGAACCATCTCGAGCAGGAGAACAGGAAAAAGTTTGCGTAGCGCAGACTCAAAAGGAAAAAAAGCCCTCTTCCGTTGCGTGCATCGTATCCGAGAAAAACGTAAGAAAGAAAAAATTTATCTGCCCGCAAGACACCGAACTTCAGTTGCCTTCAAAGCCCTTGCTTCTTTGTGCTCCGGCATCTGTTTCTATTGCAGAACAAAATTCTGCCGTCGGCAGTCAAGAAGCTGAAGCTAAGTCTGATTCAGACAAGATTTCTCTTGAAGAGGGTCTGGCTCAATTGTTTTCTATGGATGTTAAGGATTTCTTTTCCGAGGATTCGGAAGCCGACGCTGATTTAAACCGAACTGCTAAGCAACGGTCCGGTGCCCCTTCGGTGGCAAAAACAACCAAGGAATTCATCCCGGATCCTAACAACCCGTTGGTAGCTAAAGGAGCTCAGTTTATTTACTCCGTTTCTGATGAGGAGATATCGGATGATTCTGAACCTTGCTCGAACCCTTCTGCAAAGGCAGCATATCCCAAAGCCAAAACAGGATCGCCTTCCTGCTCCTTCAAATTACCTGCAGGAGCCGTTAAAGATGGTCATCCACCTGCAAAAACTTCCGTTGACCCTACTTTAGGAGATCAATGCGTAATCACGCGTACTCATATGTTTGGGTCTTCTTCCGCCGGAAGAGAATACCAGAGCGGAATACTGACCATAAGAGCCGACGTTGCCAAGCTGACAAATCCGGAGAATAAAGAACCGGCCAAACAGCATACCGGCAAGAAAACTCGTGCTCAGAAAATCAAAGAAGCTCAATTGGCAACTATTCGGGGGCAAGCCAAAAAAGAGGTCAGAGGAAAATCCCAGAAACCCGGTCGCAAGCAAGGTAAGAAATCTGAACCGCCTGCACCGCTCCCCAGCAAAATTTCGCACTTAGGTGTGAGCTTATTCGTAAGCAGATTTGGATTGAAGAAATAACGCCTAAAGGACTAAAACATGACAACAGATAAAGAATTGCCGGTCCTTAACGGAATGCAGAAAAGACAACTATCCAACTTGGCCAGAACTTGCGTTCTCTACGGTCAAGGCATGGTAATTACTGCCGTGGCAAACCGTATCCAGCCCCTTAAGAGAGACAGAGTTAAAAGCAAAGTAAACGCTTACGGTCAGGTTGTTTATAAAACAGCCCGAAAAATCCTTCGCCCCGAGTATCAGCCGAGCTACGGCGAAGGCGGCTATAGAACCTTGGAAGATTTGGACCAAAAATATTGGTACTTCTTGGCCGATTGCCGTGCCGCTTATCGTCAGTCAAGAGCTTCAAACGAACTGCTTCATGTCGGCAATATGCGTTACTCCCATGAAGAATTCGAACAGCTTTACAAAGCCAACCGTCCTCATAGACGTCAGTGGAAAAACGATTACGTATTCGATTTAGTAAAGAGAGAAGTCAAGAAGATGGGCATAAGTGACCGTCAGCTTAAAAAAGAACAAAAGAAATTGATCGAAAGAGCTTTCAGAACTTTTTCTTCATCTGAAATTTTGTTTATGCGTCGGCGCGCCCGTTGGAGAGCCACGGTTGGCGCCAACACCGAAGCCCGTGCTTTGTATTTCAATGAACAAGTTCAAAGATGGAAGGAATATTTTCGTGCCAGAGGCTTGCAGTACATCGGCTGCTCGAAGCTTAAACCTTATAAAGGCGTCTACAACGAAACCTACTGGTACAACTTTCGAGATAAATACATCCCGGAAGAAGCCTTCGATTTTGCTTACTTTCCTAAGCCGGAGATGAAATGAGAGCCGATTCAACTTACTTCCGCCGATTTAAACAGCCCTACCGCAACGCATGGGAATTATGCTCGGCCGTAGGCTGGCTGCTTTGTGCCGTTTATTTCTTCGGTCTTTTTCAATTGGAAATTATTGACCGGAACTTGGCTGTTATTGTTTTCGGCCTTTGCGGCGCCATGTTCTTTTGGCGCCTTTATGAAGGCTGGAGCATTTTGGTTGCCCGCAGTTATCTTCACGGTTATGGAACCGCTTTTATGAGTATTCAGACATTAATCAAGAAAACTAATCCTGACCATTTATGGCTCGGTCTTGGTTTTGAATGGACGCCTGATCATTCTCAGAAGCTTTATGACTTATCAAAGTACAGCGCCAAACATTGGCGCCTCAATAAGCTCGCTTTGTGGCTGACCGGCAGAAGTAACTCCGTCATGTCTGATGACGACCAAGGTCTAGCGGCTCTTCATGGCCTTAACTGCGGAGAAGCCGATATCTATCGTCCTCTTAAAAACTTTGAAGGCGGTTTATGTATCGTCGGCACAACCCAGGCCGGTAAAGGTGTGTTCTTAGGAACGGCTATTGCACAAGCAATTATCCGAGGCGACGTGGTTATTACCATCGATCCGAAAGGAGGCGGCCGTATGGAAAACGTTATCCGTAAAACTTGCGCTATCGTCGGCCGTGATGAACCGCTGATTTTTACCACCGACAATGATCCCGGTTCCGTCCGTTTAGACCCGCTGTACACCTACGGCTCATCCGGAGAAATTGCCACCCGTATTATTTCGGTTATGCCTCCGAGTTCAGATGGTACTTTCCGCGCCTTTGCCTGGTCTGCGGTCGATACCGTCGCACAAGCTTTGATAGAGCTCAACATCAGCCCTTCCGTGCGCACCATTGAAACGCATATCAACAACGGCATCAATGAATTATTAGGCTTAATGCTGGATAAACTCATTGAAAACAAAGCTTGTCCCGAATGGAGACAAAAGGCTTTGGCCTTCATTAAAGGCAGCAAAAAAGAATTAGAAAACGTTGATCCTTTAAAGCTCAAAATTTCTTGGTACGAAAACGTTCTCGATAAAACTCATCACACTCGCCCGATTGAGAGTGCTTTAAAGGTCTATCACCATAGCGCAGAGCACTATGCCAAGATTACAGCGTCTCTGATTCCGGTCTTTGCATTGCTTAATAACGGAGATATGCAGAAGATTATCTCTCCGGACAGAAATGACCCGAAAGATCTTCGTCCTATCATTTCTTTGCCGGAAGTAATTGAACAAAAGCAAGTGCTTTACATTGCTTTAGGCTCCATGCAGAACGCAGATGTGGCTACCGCGGCCGCTTCCATGATGCTTGCCGACTTAGCCTCGGTTGCCGGTCACCGCTATAAGCTTAAGAAAGGCGGTGTCAGAATCTGCTTGTTCGTTGACGAAGTCAGCAACGTGGTCAATGCGCCTCTTATCGAAATCCTCAACAAAGGTGCTGAAGGGGGCATTTATACAACCGTTGCCATGCAGACCATGGCTGACTTAGAAGAACGTCTCGGCAGTGCCGCTGCTGCCCGCAAGGTTATTGGAAACTTGAATAATATGGTTGCTCTGCGTACTAAAGACGGATTAACCAGAGACGTCTTTACCGAAACCATGGGCAAGACTTATATCAAGCATGTGGATACTTCCTTGTCTACTCACGCGGATAACTACAGCGGCATCCCTTCTTATAACGCCGGAGCCTCTCACAAAAGTTCTTCTAAACGTGAAGATGTTATTCCCGGAGAATATTACAGCATGCTTCCGAACTGTCAGTTCTTTGCTAACGTCAGCGGCGGCAAGCTCTATAAGCTGCGTTCTCCGATACTGATCGATGAAAACGACTACAAGGAAAATGCCTCTGAGAAGGATTCGCCTAAACCAGTTAAAACCGCGGATGAAGAAATCCGCGAAGCACTCGAACTGCTCGAGCAGGACGAAAAAGAAAAGAAGGAGCAAGCATGAACTCCAAAGCCACTCTTCTTTTCATCCTGAGCTTCATCTTCGTATACATGTGGATGCCGCTTCACTTTGACTCAGACCATTTCGAATCCAGACTTTCTGCAGAAGTCCGCCAAGTCAGTGCGGTTCTCCACAAAGATTTAGGAGACTGGGTAACACGCAATGCTTTGAAGCTCACGTCACTTAAAGAGACGACGGTTTTTCCGGAAAGCAAAGTTAGAGATAAAAGCGAAGCGTTATTCGAAGAAAAGCGCGACAACATTTGGAATATTGCCTATTTCCAAAGCCTGAGAGCTTTGACTCAATTAGCGGTTTTCCGTTTATTCATTGCCTTGGTTTGGGTTCTGGTTTTGTTGCCGGCACCTATGGCAGTGCTCGTTGACGGCTTCTTCGAAAGAAAGCTCAAATTTGAAGCCTCGGCCGCTCCTCATCCGGTTTTATACAAAGTAGCGCTTTCGGCTCCGATTTATTTAGGCGGTTTCTTTGCCTTATCGCTGATTTGGCCTTACCCGGCTTACGTCTGGCTCATTCAAGGCGCCTTTGTCGTGTTTCTGATTGCTCTGCATACGGTCACAGCCAATTTCCATAAATTTAACTAAGTAACCGAATTCTGTTTGATTTGATGATTTCTTTGACTCACAAAATTGCCCCCGGATTAATCGGCCTTTTAATCAGTACCCTCCAGCCGGTCTTTGCCGATTGCTTTGATATCCACGGCCGAAACTTCGGCGTAGCGCCTGACCTTCTTCGTGCAATTGCTCTGACGGAGTCTTCCGGCAACCCGTCTGCGCTTGCAGGACCTAAATGTTCTCAGGATATAGGCCTGATGCAAATCAATTCTCAATGGCTTTCTAAATGGAACCTGTCGAAATCGGAACTGCTGAGTAACGCTTGCTTAAACATTGAAATCGGCGCCCGGATTTTGAAAGACAACTTGATGCGTTTTGATAATCCGTGGGAGGCGGTCGGAGCTTATAACGCCGGCTGTTCAAGACTCAAAGGACAAGACTGTACGAATGCCAGACAAAAGTATGCCTGGAAAGTTTTTAAAAATCTTCAGTCTTTAGACGACAAGACCCGGGAGAAGCTTAAAGCCGTCGCTTCTTAGAACCCTTTTTACCAGTTTTTCTCTTCTCAGGACGCTTTAACAGGGGCGCCCTTAGGGAAGGCTTTTCTAAAAATCCTGTTAATTCACTATTTAAGGAGTTTTCTTCATGAAAAAACTTAACACAGCAACATTGAAATCCGTCGGCGCCTGCGCCCTCTTCTTCGCCGCTTCCGTTGCTTTTGCAGCTAACGGCGACACTGACTTCCAAGACCTTTACACCAAGCTTCAGGGCTGGTCCCAAGGCACTTTGGGCCGTTCCATCTCTTTGATGTTCTTATTGGTTGGCCTTGGCGTCGGTGTTATTCGCGGCTCCATCATGGGCGCTGTTGTCTGCGTTGCCGCAGCCATGGCTTTGTTCATTGGACCTGACATCATCGACAACATCTTCACCGGATTGATCTAATAAACCCGGGAGGCGCCTACGCCTCCTTGGGTCATCCCAACTCATATGCATTACTCAGAAGATAAATCTCACTTGATTCCTAAAAGGCTTGATGCCCCGCCTCGATTTCTTTTATGGGATTTCGACACGGTCGCTGCCGGATTTGCCGGTATTGGCATCGGCATTATTGCCAACAATATGCCCTTAGGACTTCTCTTTTCCATTGCTTTTGTTTGGGCATGGGTAAGAACAAAAGCAGGAAGACATCCGGCTTACGGATTCCACTTCCTCTATTGGCATCTTCCCATGAATCCGTTTAAACGTATGCCGGCTTCTGCCCGCAGAACATTTATTGGTTAATTTGTTATGAACATCCATGAATACACATCCGAGCTTGCGAGCCGTTTGGCCGTCAGAAAGTTCTTCATCTACGCCTTTGCTGCAAGCCTCGGAGTCAACCTCATCTTGGCCGGAGGCATCGTAGCAATGGAAGATAAAAGCCGGGTCGTCGTGCTTCCGGCCGAACCTTCTAAATCCTTTTGGATGGACGATAAAACCGTCTCTCCCGAATACCTCGAACAAATGAGTTCTTACTTAGTTCAGTTGGCTCTTAACAATTCTCCGGAAACTTTTGAGCACAACATGACTCAGCTTCTTAAATACGCGGACCCCGAAAAACGCGGCGACATCGAACTCATGCTGCTAAAGCAGGGACGCCAAATGAAAAGCTCCAACTCCTCGACTTCCTTTATTCCGCAGTCTGTTGAAGTTCTTCCCCGCTCTATGAAAGTTGCCGTCTCCGGCAATGTCCGTCAATTCATCGGCAACGTGCTTACATCCACCACACAGAAGTGCTGGACGCTTCAGTTCCGTTATGCCGGAACACGTCTTTGGGTTCAAAGCATGCATGAAACCAACTGCAAAAAGCCTTTTGAGAATTCTTCTAAGAAGGAGGCTTAAACATGACTAAAACTTCATTAAAACTGATCTTAGCTTTTACTGCCGCCTTGTCTTTACAGGCGCTTGCCGCTAAAGAAATTCCGCCGGGGTTTGACTTTGATGAAACCGTCCCGAACACGGCACAAGCCTCTTCCAAGCTCAAGAATCTTGGAGATGCCCGTTATGCGCCGATTTCTATGCGCCAGGCAAACAGAATCTCCGTTAAAAACGGCAGAATCCTCCGCTATGTCTCGGACCCTCAGGCAATTGACATTAAACATGACGAACCGACCGGATCTTTATTTGCCGTTCCGTTGACCAGAGAAAGCACAAACTTGTTTGTAATGACTGAATCCGGTCAAACCCATTCTTTAGTGCTGACACCCACGGAAAAACTTTCCGGCCAAAACTTAGAAATCGAAGAAGCCCGCAGTTTGAACTCTTCTGCAAATGCGGCAGCCGGAACTTCTCATCCGGCAGAAGAAAGAATCCAAAAGCTTTTTAGAGGACTCACAACAATAGTCAATGAGCCTTCTAAAAAACTATCTGCATCCAAAATGATTCGTGATTCTTTAACGGCCGTCCCGGTTCGTTATTGGGACACTGCCGGACTCAGGCTGGAACTCTGGACGCTGGAAAACACAGGCTCTGCGCCCGCTCCGATCGAAGAGTCCCGCTTCTGGCAAAAGAATGTAGCTGCTATCGGCGTAGATAAAGCCTCTCTTTCTTCCAAAGAAAAAACAGATCTTTGGATTGTCCGCATGGGAGATTTCCAATGATTGGCTATACACCTCAAAGCGCAGCAGCCCGCAAAACGCTTTTTAAGCAATGGAAAGTGCTTGCTCTTGCCTTAGTCGGCTGTGGGCTCGTCGTCTTTCTTTTTATGCATTTCACCGGTAAAGATACCGTTCCTAAAGAACGCAAAGAAACACCGACCAAATTCGAAATCACGCCGAATGAAACGGACGTGGAACGCTACAAGGCTCTTTATGATGAAAGACTTCAGAACCTCGAGGGTTCTTTAAAAGAAGCAGCAACTCGAGAAAAGCACTTTACTAAAGAATTAGAGCGCTTAAAGGAAGAACTCCATAAAAGACAAGCGGAAGAAATCCGTGCACCAAAAGCCGTTTCCAATTTTTCTCAGGACGGCTGGCCT
>NZ_CABSJB010000038.1:0-24154 GCF_902477955.1 uncultured Turicimonas sp.
GTGAAACGCCTCCACGCCGATGATAGTGAGTTGTATTTCTTGCGAAAGTAGGTAGCCTCCGGGCTCAATTATTTAAAACAGACCCTCGAAGTCATTGCGGCTCCGAGGGTTTTGTCTTTTGGGAAACCGAAATAGACGTTCGCTTGAAAATAATATTATGTTTCTGTTGAAATATAGTGTTTCAGTGTTATAAAAATGATCGTTCTAAAACCAATAAAAATATCGGAGTACCCATGTTTAAAGTTAAATTAGCATCTGTTTGTTTAGTCGCTGCTGTTGCGGCAACTTTCTCTGGGGCATCATTTGCTGAAACTTTTAAGTGGGCAAGCCAGGGCGATATTCTTACCTTTGATCCTCATGCTCAGAATGAAGGACTTAACAGCGCTGCTAACTCTTATGTATACGAAACTCTTGTCAATTTAGGCAAAAATTCTGAAATTCTTCCTTGCTTAGCAGAGAGCTGGTCAAAAGAGCCGGGCGGCTTCCTTTTCAAGATTCGACCGAACGTTAAGTTCCATGAAGGTCAAATTTTGTCTCCTGAAGACGTTGTTTTTTCTATTAAGCGTGCCCTTCATCCGCTTTCTCAATTCCGTACATACACTGCCGGAATTCTTGATGCAGAGGTACGCCCTGACGGACAAGTGTTTATTAAAACCTCTACTCAGAGTCCTGTTATTCTCAACCAACTCACCCACTTGCGTATTCTTAATAAGAAGTGGGCAGAAGAACATAACGTTGTGAATCCTCAAAATTACGTCGAAAAAGAAGAGTCCTACGCAGCACGCAATGTTAATGGTACAGGCCCGTTCAAACTCAAGAGCCGTGAAGTAGATGTTAAGACAGTATTTGTGGAGAATCCGGATTGGTGGAATAAAGCAAATAAGATCGGTAACGTAACAGAAGCTATCTACACTCCTATTAAATCAGCTGCCACTCGTACCGCCGCTTTGCTCTCCGGCCAAGTTGACTTTGTTTTAGATTTAGCACCTCAAGATGCTCAGAGATTAAAACGTAATGACAAAGTTAAGTTAGTAGAAGGACCTGAACTCAGAGTGTTGATGATCTCCCTTGATCAATACAGAGACAAGTCCCCTTATGTTCGAGTAGATGGTAAAGCGACAGACAAAAACCCGTTCAAAGATGAAAGAGTAAGAAAAGCTCTATACCAGGCAATCGACATTCAGACTTTGAAGAGAACGGTTATGCGCGGTTCAGCCATTCCAACCGGCTCAATTATTCCTCCTAATGTCGCAGGTTGGACTCCTGAACAAGATGCTCGCCATCCTTATGACGTTGCAGCCGCCAAGAGGCTTCTAGCTGAGGCCGGATATCCAAATGGTTTTGAATTTACCTTGGATACTCCGAATAACCGCTGGGTTAATGATGAGGCTATTGCCAAAGCTTTAGCGGGCATGTGGGCAAAAATTGGCGTCAAAGTTAATGTTAACGCCATGCCTAGAGCCAATTACTTCCCGAAAGTCTTAAGCTTTGATACTTCTGCAGGTATGGTAGGTTGGGGCTGCAGTACTCAGGATGCATTGTTCAGCATACAGTCCTTAGTTTCTACATTTGATACGAAGAAAGGTAATGGTCTTTCTAACATCGGAAGAGTGTCTGACCCTGAAATTGATCTTCTCGTCGAGAAGATTAAAGTTGAATCCGACCCTAAGGTTCGCAATGCTGATATTGCCAAGGCCTTGAAGATTATTAGTGATAAGGTCTATGAGCTTCCTCTGCATACTCAGCTCATCACTTGGGGTATGGGGAAGAACATGGATGCGGAAATTCGCTCTGATAACAGACTTGAAATCGATAAAGTAAAAGTTAATAAATAATCTGAAAGATTTTTTTGATGTTTGTATTCGTTGTAAAACGAATGTTTCAGGCGATTTTCGTGATGTTGATCGTCACTCTTATCGCGTTCCTTTTATTTCAGTTCGTTGGCGACCCTGTCATGCAAATGCTCGGACAGGAAGCTACCGAAGCAGATAGAGAAGCACTGAGACATTCTTTAGGTCTAGATAAGTCTATTTGGGAACAGTACGCGGCATTCGTAGGAAAAGCCGCGCAAGGTGATTTCGGAGTTTCTTTGAGACAAGGAGCTCCGGTATCAGAATTGCTGAAGGCAAAAATGCCTGCCACGATTGAGCTAGCGTTTTTCTCTGCTTTTGTTGCAACTCTTGTAGGGATTCCTTTAGGCGTTTTCGTTGCTTTGAAGAGAAACTCTCTTATAGCAAAGTGGCTGATGGGGCTTTCTTTGATCGGCATTTCATTGCCGACTTTCCTCATTGGTATTTTGCTGATTTTGGTTTTTTCCGTCTGGTTAGGATGGCTGCCGTCCTATGGAAGAGGCGATACAGTAGCTTTTGGCTGGTGGACTTCCGGCCTCTTTACCAAAGATGGAATTCTTCACATTATCTTGCCCGCTATTACGTTAGCTGTTTTCCAAATTGCACTGCTGATGAGATTGGTCAGAGGAGAAATGCTCGAAGTGCTGAGGACGGACTACATTAAATTTGCTCGGGCCAGAGGAATCTCGCAGCGTTCTATTTATTTCCGCCATGCTTTGAAGAATACGCTTCTTCCCGTTATCACGATTACCGGATTGCAATTGGGAGGAATTATTGCTTTCTCTATTGTGACGGAGACAGTGTTTCAGTGGCCGGGAATGGGGCTGCTTTTTATTCAAGCAGTCCAATTTGCAGATATTCCCGTAATGGCGGCTTATCTCTGTCTCATTTCTTTTATTTTTGTTGTGGTGAACCTTATTGTGGATCTGCTCTATGTGGCTGTGGACCCACGTCTCAAGATTGACGGTAAATCACAAGCGTAAGGATTAAGATGTTTGTTTCTCAAGAACCCGTAGTAGATCTGAAAAAAGCTTCAATTCCTCTAATCGAATCATGGAAAGATGAATTTAGAGAGATAAGACAGGATTTTCATCGGAATCCTGAAATTGGTTTGGATACTCCAAGAACTTCTAAGAAGATCGCAGATTTTCTTCGCTCCTATGGCGTGGATGAAGTTCATGAAAAGATCGGAGGCTGCGGTGTCGTAGGAGTAGTTTACGGCTCTTCCAAAGAGGGCGCCTCATTAGGATTGCGTGCTGATATCGACGCTCTTCCGATGAAAGAAATGAGCGACCATGATCATGTTTCTTGCTTAGGAAACAGAATGCACGGATGCGGGCATGACGGCCATGGAGCAACTCTCTTAGCGGTTGCCAAATATTTAGCTCAGACAAGAAACTTTGTCGGCAAAGCGATTTTGATTTTCCAGCCCGGGGAAGAAGGATGGTCGGGTGCAAAAGTCATGATGGATGACGGTCTTTTTGAAAGATTTCCGGTACAAGAAATTTATGCCTATCACACTGCTTCTGCTCTTCGCCCCGGAGAGCTGGCTTTGAATTACGGAGCAATGCAGGCAGCTGCTGACGCATTTACTCTTACCATTACAGGAAAAGGCGGCCATGGGTCTCGTCCGGAAAATTGCAGTGATCCTATTGTTGCTGCAGCTTACATTATTACGGCCCTTCAGACTTTAGTTTCCAGAAACGTAAGTCCTTTGGATTCTGCTGTAGTTTCATGCGGCTCGATTCATTCAGGAGATCCTCTAGCACAAAGTGTGATTCCTAATTCTTGCCAGATAGTCGGAACTACTAGAACCTTTAAGCCGGAAACCAGGGATTTGATTGAAAAACGTTTAAAAGAAGTTGCTGAGAATACGGCAGCTGCTTTTGGGTGCACTGCTGTCCTCGACTATGACAGAAAGTATCCTCCTCTTATTAATAGTGAGGAACAGGCCAAAGCAATTGCCGATGTCGGAGCTGA
This sequence comes from uncultured Turicimonas sp., assembly GCF_902477955.1. NCBI lineage: Bacteria > Pseudomonadati > Pseudomonadota > Betaproteobacteria > Burkholderiales > Sutterellaceae > Turicimonas > uncultured Turicimonas sp. The sequence continues at coordinate 3,831 of NZ_CABSJB010000038.1, forward strand.
ACTGGTAGGTGAAGAAAATATGAAAAGAAATTACCCGAGAGCAACCGGCGGTGAAGATTTTGCCTTTATGGCCGGAGCGGTTCCCGGTGCTTATATTCGAGTAGGACAGGGTGGCGCTCCTGCGCACAACGGATACTTCGATTTCAACGATGAAATTATTCCCCTAGCCGCTACTTTGTTAGTAAAAACATTAGAAAAAAGATTTAAAGATTTAGCAGGATAAGAATGCCTAATACTCAGACAGACAGCCTTTTAACCAGACTTAAATTGCAATTCCTTAGATTTTGGGATTCCGATTTATGCTGGCGATTTAGACATGCTCCTGTCATCATCCTGAGTTTTGTTATCGCAGCAGGAATGATTCTGTCTGCCGTATTTGCAAGTTGGATTGCGCCCTACAATCCGTTCGATTTGGCATCATTTGATCTGGCAAATGCTTTCCTTCCTCCTGCTTGGGAGGAGGGCGGCTCCCGCGAGTTCCTTTTGGGAACGGATGATCAGGGAAGAGACATGCTTTCAGCAATCCTTTACGGATTGAGAGTATCTCTTGAAATCGGTCTTTCCTCCGTGTTTATTTCTGTTGTTCTCGGTATCTCCTTGGGCCTTATTTCAGGTTATGTCGGAGGAGTGACTGATGCAGTTATCATGCGCTTCTGTGACGTTATGCTCAGCTTCCCCGCAATTCTTTTAGCTTTATTAATTGACGGCGTGATTCGGGTAGTTTTGCCAGAAGGAACTCATGACGAGGCATCTTATGCTGTACTGATTTTTGCCATTTCTTTGTCGGGCTGGGTTAAATATGCGAGAACTGTCAGAGGTTCGACTTTGGCGGAAAAGAAGAGGGAGTATGTGCAGGCTGCACAAGTGTTCGGTGTGAGTTCTTTGAGAATCATGTTCACTCATATCCTTCCTAACGTTTTAGGCCCGATTCTCGTCTTGGTGACGGTCCAGATTGCAACCGCCATTATTACTGAAGCTACTTTGTCCTTCTTGGGGGTGGGAGTACCTCCTACAACGCCATCTTTAGGAACGCTCATCCGCATCGGTAATGAGTTCTTATTCTCCGGCGAATGGTGGATCACTATCTTCCCGGGTTTAACTCTGATCGTGTTTGTTTTAACGATTAATCTTCTCGGCGATTGGCTGAGAGACGCTTTAAATCCGAAGCTTCAAGGACAGTCATGACAGAAAAGAATCCATTGGTTGAAGTGAAAAATCTCAGAGTTGAGATTCCCACAAGAAAAGAACTCCTTATTGCTCTGGATAATGTGAATCTAGAGATATATCCCGGAGAAATCCTCGGTGTAGTCGGAGAATCCGGCGCGGGAAAGTCTATGACCGGCAATGCCATTATTGGATTACTGGATCATCCGGCCCATGTCAGCGCAGGAGAAATATGGGTTAACGGTAAACGAGTAGATAATCTATCTGAAAAAGAGCGCTCAGAGCTGAGAGGGAAAATCGTCGGTGCGATTTTCCAAGATCCGTTAACAAGTTTGAACCCGCTGTTTACCGTAGGAGAGCAGCTCGTTGAAACCATTGTCACGCATAGGAGCCTTTCGGAAAAAGAAGCTCGCGAGGAGGCGATAGAGCTTTTAAAGAAGACGGGGATTCCAGCGGCTGAAAAACGAATCGATGATTATCCTCATCAATTCTCCGGAGGCATGAGACAGCGTGTTGTCATTGCCTTGGCTTTGGCGGGAGACCCGAAACTGGTGATTGCCGATGAGCCGACGACAGCATTGGACGTTTCAATTCAAGCGCAGATTATTGATTTGCTGAAAACTTTGTGCAAAGAAAAGGGCACTGCCGTGATGCTTGTTTCTCATGACTTAGGCGTCATCGCAGAAGCATCAGACAGAGTGGCTATCATGTATGCGGGAAGGTTAGTCGAGATTGGAGAAACCAAAGCCATCATTCATTCTCCGTTGCATCCCTACACTTCCGGCTTGATGGGAGCAATTCCGAAAATCGGAGAAGATGCCGAGTTCTTAACTCAGATCCCAGGTCACATGCCGCGGCTCAATGAAGTGCCTAAAGGCTGTGCATTTCATCCGCGCTGTCCTTTGGCAGATGAAAGGTGTATCGGAGAGAGACCTCAGATGGAATCCGTAAATAATGTGATGGTCGCTTGCTGGAAGTCTCGCAGTGAAGAAATTGCGAAATACAGAACTCAGCCTTACTACATCAGAAAGGAACTAGCCGATGCACGTAGAAGCTAAAACCCAACAGAGCGTTCTAGTTAAAGTTCAGAACATCGGAAAGTATTTTGATGTCTCCGCTCCTTTGCTAAACCGACTTATCGAAAGAAAACCGAAAACTATTCTGAAGGCGGTTGACGGTGTCTCCTTCGAAATCCGAAGAGGAGAGACTTTGTCCTTGGTAGGTGAAAGCGGATGCGGTAAATCCACGACAGCGAGAATGCTGGTAGGTTTGCATAAACCAACCTTCGGCCGTGTAGAAATTAACGGCTTGGATATGGCCAACGTTAAAGGAAAAGATGCCAAGGAGCTGCACAACAAGATCCAAATGATTTTCCAAGATCCATATGCGAGCTTAAATCCGCGTTGGAGCGTCGGAAGGATTATTGCAGAACCTATCATCGCTCAGAAAGTCCTTACTGATAAAAAGGAAATTCAAGACCGCATTGATTCCGTTCTTTGGTTGGTGAACATGTCACCGGAAGATAAGTTTAGATATCCGCACCAGTTTTCCGGAGGCCAGAGACAAAGAATTTCGATTGCTCGCTCAATTGCCATTCACCCGGAGTTCATTGTTTGTGATGAGCCAACTTCGGCTCTGGACGTTTCTGTACAAGCTCAAGTTTTGAACTTGATGCAGAATCTTCAGAAGGAAATCGGTCTCACTTATTTATTTATCTCTCACAATCTTTCTGTGGTACATCACATCAGCGACCGCGTCGGGGTGATGTATTTAGGACGCTTGGTTGAACTTGCCGATAAAAAGACTTTATTTAACTATCCTCTGCATCCATATACTCAACTTTTATTGGATGCGATTCCGGATATTAGAAGCGTGGGCAAGCCTAGAAAGAAAATCCAAGGGGAGGTTCCTAATCCGCTGGAACCGCCTGCAGGGTGCACTTTCCATCCTAGATGTCCCTATGCGAAAGATATCTGCAAAAAGGTCAAGCCTGAGATGAGAAAGGTAGAAAATATGGGTTCGATCGTTGAAGTTGCCTGTCATGCCGTCGGCAACTGGCGCAAATGAGTAATGCTTTGTGTATTTAATGAGATTCACTTCAAGCTTAAACTACTCAAGAAGGAAAGCACGAGGTAAACTAATAGTTTGTTTGAATCAGGGCTAACTGCTCTTTGTTGAGTCGAACCATAAACGATGATTTACCGCCGTGCTTTAATATCAGAATTACAAAATACTGCTGGAGGGGCGTTTACCGTTCTCTTCTCCATTGTGGTAACTATCGGGCTCGTACAAATTCTGAATCAAACCGCCGGAGGAAGATACGACAGTAACTCCATCTTGGAGATCGTTGCTTATTCTTCTTTGGTGAATTTGCCTCCCTTAATTACACTGGCCTTGTTTTTAGCCGTATTTATGACGCTGAACCGATCCTGGCGCGACAGCGAAATGTTTGTATGGTTCTCCGCGGGCGGGTGCAGTCTGGCAACTTGGATTCGTCCTGTTTTAAGGTTTTCTATTCCTATCGTGATTTTGGTAGGCCTTTGTTCCTTGGTTATTTCTCCGTGGTCCAGAGCCGAGCTTGCCGCCTATAAAGAAAGATTCGCGCAAAGAGATGACGTCACAAGGCTTTCTTCCGGCCAGTTTATTGAGGCCAAGAGCGGTAAACAGATTTTTTTCTTAGAGGCCGTCGACCAAGACAATAAAACGGTAGAAAGAGTGTTTATGGCTGAGCCGAGCCGAAGCGGCGCACAGACCGTTGTATCTTCCAAGAAGGGAAGAATTGAGGAGCATCCTAACGGTGACCGTTATGTCGTGCTCAACGATGGAAAACGCTATGAAGTACCTGCAAACGGACAAGATGCTCAGATAACGGATTTCGGAACATACGAGCTCAGACTGGATACCTCTCCAAGCAACGTGAAAGCTAATTTGAAAGTTGACTCCATGCAGCTTCCGGCTTTATTGGCATTGGTTCCTACTAACAAACAAGCTGCTGCAGAATTATTTTGGAGAATTAACTGGCCAATCGTGGCGGTTATTCTGGCTCTCTTAGGAATTCCTCTTTCTTATACAAACCCGAGAGCTTTGAAGTATTACGGGCAGACCGCGGCTGTTTTGTTCTTTATTCTTTATTTGAACTGTTTATCTATCTTCAAGACTTGGATTATCAAGGGCGTCTTTGATATTTGGTCAGCGACGGTTGTGATGAATCTGCCATTTATCGTGCTGGCTATTTTCTTGTTCTACCGATTAATGACAATGAATACGCGCCACATTGATACGATTGTCGTTAACTGGGTTTTAGCTCCTTTCAGAAAATTGAAGAGCAATAAGAAGGAGCAGGCATGAAAGTCTTAGGAAAATTAATCTTCAGCCAGGTAATTAAGAGCAGTTTATTTGTGCTCTTAGCATTGGTTGCTCTTTTTGCATTCTTTGATTTAATCGGTCAGTCGAGCAAGATCGGAACGACTTACAGCATTGGTCAGGCCTTTATGCTTACAGCCTTAGTGCTGCCGATGCGCTGCTATCAGGTTCTGCCTATTGCCGTTATGTTGGGGGCTATCTTTACGCTTTCCAGATTGGCTGCTACCAGCCAGTTTACGGTGATGAGAGTCTCGGGCGTCAGTCCGTGGAAGTTCGCTTCCATGCTGATGGTTCCGGGCTTAGTTATGGTTTTATTTGCCTACGTACTCGGAGAGTATGTGGCTCCTCCTGCGCACCGCTACTCCAAGGTCGCCAAACTTGACATCACAGGGGATTCTTTCAGCGGTAAGGATTTGGATTCCGGCATCTGGGTTCGCGATGTTGTTAGAGACGGAGACGGCAAACCGACCAGCATCCGCTTTGTGAATGTTTCCAGTCTTCGTCCTAATGAAGCTGCTTACGACTGGAAGATTTATGTCTTCAACCCGGAAGGAGACATGACTTCTATCGTGACAGCTAAAGAAGGGAGCTATTCCGAGAGCGAAGGTTGGGTTCTGACGGATGCAAAAGAAGAAAAATTACCGATTATTCCAAAGCAATCCAGAGAAGTTTCAAACGAGAAGGTGGAAGTAATTCATACACCGAGACTTGTTTGGGGTAAGCATCTTGATGGGAATATTTTCGGATTACTGATGGTTAAGCCGGAGTACATGTCTCTCCAGGAACTCTATCACTATGTTGAGTATTTGAAGAGCAACGGCCAGACCTATAAGATTTTCGATACTGCATTTTGGTCGAAGATGTTCTATCCCTTGGCCATTCTCGTGATGTTGGTCTTAGCGATGCCCTTCGCTTATCAAAGTGCGCGTGCCGGCGGTATGGCCATCAAGATTTTCTGCGGGATTATGATTGGTATTCTGTATTACGCCTTGAACAATATTTTTGCATTCATGAGCGTATTGCAAAGCGTGCCGTCCTTTATTTCTGCGCTCATGCCGTCGCTGATGATGCTGGTACTTGCGTCAATTGCAATGTGGTGGGTTGAAAGAAGGTCGTAATTCTTCCTCTTAGCTCACATTAAAACCGGTTTGGTGAGTACAGATAGAGGATTAACTTTGGAATAGTCCTGCATTTTTGGAACAGTTATACGCATAATCAGGCAGGACAAGTTTGTGTGTCTGCCTAAAATCCGAATTAACTGATAACTCTAGGAGAAATAGCCTATGACAAGCAAAGATAATTGCTGCTGCGGATGCGAAGGTTCATTTGTAAATAGTCCGGTTCTTACGCCTGTTATCGGTTCGAAGCGTGTCGAACCTGGAAAGTACAACGGTTCAGCAGCAAAGGTTTATTTCACACGCAAAATTGACGCTGAGCATCTCGTAAAGCTTTACAACCTTGTCAACAGTGAAATCTACGGAAAGGTGGCAATTAAGCTTCACACCGGCGAACGACATGGACCCAATATTATTCCCAGAGAAATGGTTCAAGCGCTCCAATCTACTATTCCAGAAAGCAGCATTGTGGAGACCAATACGCTTTACGACGGTGATCGCGTCACGACTGAGAAGCATCGTGAAACACTCAAGATTAATGGTTGGACGTTTTGCCCGGTGGATATCATGGATGAGGACGGCGACGCAAATCTTCCGGTTAAAGACGGCTTCCATTTGAAAGAAGTCGCAATGGGTAAAAATATCCTCAACTACGATTCGATGCTCGTGTTAACACACTTTAAAGGGCACGCGATGGGCGGCTTTGGCGGCTCCATGAAGAACATTGCTATTGGCTGTGCTTCCGGCAAAGTGGGGAAACGCCAGGTTCACGATGTGATGGGGGAATTGCCGGCTGACTGGAATGACTGGCCCGCTAAAGAACGTTTGATGGAACTGATGGCTGATTCAGCTAAAGCGACAATCGACCACTTCGGTAAACGCATTACCTACATCAATGTTATGCGCAATATGTCGGTGGACTGTGACTGCGCGGGAACGGCTGCTGCTAAACCTACAATCGCTGATATCGGCATTCTTGCTTCTACCGATATCCTTGCTATTGATCAGGCTTGCGTTGACTTGGTTTTCTCACATACCTCCGATAATCATGATCTCGTTGAGAGAATGCAAACCAGACACGGTTTAAGACAACTCACCGCAATGGCGGAAAAGAAAATGGGCAATCCGCAATATGAACTGATCGAGATTCTCTAATCAGTGAATCGTGGTTCTTCGTGAGCCGTAAGTAAGAAAGCTCGGAACTTCCGAGCTTTCTTGATCTCCGTCTCTAGGAACAACTATGATTCTGATTCTTTACTTTTGTTCTGCTAGAAGTTCGAGGACTTTTCTTCCAAGCTCAATGCGCGGCTTAACGGAGGTCATATCGGACCATTCTTTTTCCGGATGGTGAAGATCTCCGCCGACTACTCCCATCGCACATGCTACAGCGGCGCCCGCGCCTGAGAATCGATTGCCGTCAGAAGCCCCTCCTACATCCATCCATTTCGGGGTAGGCTGACCCAACTCTTTGGCTGCTGTATCAATAACATCTATAACCTTTTGAGATTTTTCCGTGTGAGCCAGAGCGGAACTTTTTGCCACATATTTCAACTCAGATGTTACGTCAGGTGCGAAGCCTCGTTTACAAAGATTCTCGATATCTTCAAGGACCGCATCACGAGTTTGATCATTGAAGAATCGGAAATCAAAGACTACGGTTGCGTCTTCTGCAATTGTGTTCGGAGTAGTACCGCCTTTGACTACATCTGCATTCAGCGTGACGTCTTTGTACTTAGAGGCAATGGCTTTAATTTCGGGAATAGCTATGGCCATAGCTTCAACAGCATTTCTACCGTCTTGCGGATTATTGCCGGCGTGAGCGGGTCTTCCGTGGAAGTTGATAGTGAGGAACATTGAACCTTTTCTTGAGCGGACGAAGCCATTGCCGGGACGGCCCGGTTCGTAGACGAGGGCTATGTCTGTTTTCTTCGCTTGTTCGTCCATGAAGGCACGTGAGGCCGGAGAACCGGATTCTTCACCGGGATTCACAATAACGGCAATCTTGAGTTTTTCTTGAGCTTTTTTAGGAATCTTCTTGCAAATCCACCAGACAGCATTCAATGAGCTCTTATCGTCAGCAACGCCGGCACCGTGAGCAATGTTATCTTTAATCGTTAAAGGATATTTGGAGGCGTTTCCAACTGCCTGAACCGTGTCCGAATGAACGGATAAAACAACGTCATAGTGTGTTTGATCAGGCGTATTTGTTGCGACGAGGGCCTTTCCACGGCCTTCACAGTCTCGTGTGGTGACCGTCCAGCCAATTGATTTAAAACGGTTTGCAAGAATATTTGCTATCTGGTTTGCACCTTCTACATGGCCTGACTTGGAATCAATATCCATCAATTCTTTGAGTTCTTTGATGTATTGATTCATGTCAAAATCATCGGCATGGCTAGAGTTTGCAAAGACAGGAACTGTTGGGACGGCAGCTAAAACACAGCCGGAAAGGAATTGTCGACGGCTTGTCATGAAGTTCTCCTTGGAAAGAAGATTGAGGATTGAACTTGATAATTATGGAAGAAAATTTTTAAGAATACGGAAAAAGGCTATGCGAATAAACAAACCTCCTAGGCTTATCACCTAGGAGGCCGGATGCTCGGTTTGAAGCGAGAAACTTAATTAGTGTTCTGCGGTCATCATTTCACGAACAGCTTTCTTGGCAATGTCTTCCATAAATTGCTGATTGTCATCTTTAAGATTGTCCGCAATCGTACGAAGGCAATGATCCAAAATAACGAGTTCGTTGGTTGTCAAGCCTTTAAGAGCTTTATGTTCCATACTCTTTGAATTTGATTTGAGAGATTTTTCGATTTCAAGTCCTTTGTCAGTCAGGGCAACAAACTTACAGCGGTTATCATCCTTACTTGCGACTCTAGTAATAAATCCCTTGAACTCTAATCTCTGCATTAATCCTGTAATTGTCGGGTGAGACAGCATTAAAGCTGATTGAACGCTTTGCTGGGTCACGGGACGACTGCGATTTTTTAAGAGGAACAGCATCACACTAGCTTGAGAAGAAGTGATGTCAAGCTGGCTAAAATCGAGATTCCTGCATCTCTCCATCTGGTTATAGATGTACCGTAGCAGTCTTAAGGTTCCTTTTTCATAATGTTCATTCACAGCTTTCTCCACACGGGTGTCCGTAAAAGAAGACACCGCTTGTCCCTTCATTCATCACTGATTATAGGGAGCCTCCAAAGAACCACGTAAATTTATGACCTAAGACGGGGAGAGGTGAAGTAGGGATAAACCCATATCGAACACCAAAAAGCGGTTGACTTTTGCCGAACGTCTTAGGACTCATGAGCGAGAAAATGAAGGAGAGGTTGTCAACCTCTCCCTCGGACCTGACGCTATCGATTTAAGAATTCCTGAAGCGCTTTTGCGGTATGGGTATCCTTCTTAAGAAGTTTTTCGGGAGGACCGGCAAATACGACTTTCCCTCCTTCAGATCCGCCTTCCGGGCCCAAATCGACTATCCAGTCAGCCTCAGCCATCACATCCAAGTTATGTTCGATAACTACAACGGTGTTGCCCGCTTTGACTAAACGCTGCAGAACTTTAATGAGCTTATCAACATCAGCCATGTGAAGTCCGACCGTCGGTTCATCCAGAACGTAGAAGGTGTGAGGAGCCTTTCGACCTCTCAAGGTGATGTCATCCTTCACTTTGGTAAGTTCGGAAACCAGTTTGATTCTCTGAGCCTCCCCACCGGAAAGGGTTGGAGAAGGCTGACCCAGGGTCAAGTAACCGAGGCCGACATCTTTCATCAGCTTCAAAGGATGAGCGATGGAGGTCTGGCTGGCAAAAAATTCGACAGCTTCATCCACATCCATCTTGAGAACTTCACCGATGTTTTTGCCTTTCCAGGTTACGGCCAGAGTTTCCTCGTTGAATCGCATCGAACCGCAGGTTTCGCACGGAACCTGAACATCCGGAAGGAAGTTCATTTCCACCGTCTTTGAGCCTTGCCCCGCACAGTCAGGACATCTGCCGACAGCAACGTTAAAGGAAAAACGGTTCGGGCCATAGCCTCGCATCTTGGCTTCAGACGACGCTGCAAAAAGCTTTCTAATCTGATCCCAGAAACCGACGTATGTCGCCGGACAAGAACGCGGTGTTTTACCGATTGGTGTTTGGTCAACCTCCAGAACCCTGTCTACTGCCTCATAGCCAAGCAGATCTTGACAGCCGACAAATTTAACTTTCTCTCCCTTAGCCTGAACTGCGGCTTTCAAGTTATGCAGAAGAACTTCACGAGATAAAGTAGATTTCCCGGAACCGGAAACGCCCGTTACCACCGTCAATCTATTAAGCGGGAACTTGACGGAATCAACCTTCAGGTTGTTTCTGAAAGCGCCTTTGACTTCAACAAAAGGATCGGTAGATTTCGTCTTCAGTAATGCTTTACCTTTATGCTGAAGAGGATTCTTCAAATACTGACCCGTTAAAGATTTATCCGCATTGGCAATAAGATCATCAATCGTTCCGTTGACGATAAGCTGGCCGCCGCGTGCACCTGCTCCCGGACCGATGTCGATGACATGATCCGCTTTGCGGATGGTATCTTCGTCATGTTCTACTACTAAGAGAGAGTTGCCTTTATCTGCGAGTTTTTCCAAGGCGGATAAGAGAATCTTGTTGTCTCTTGGATGAAGGCCGATGGTCGGTTCATCCAAAACGTAGCAGACGCCCTGAAGATTGGTACCCAGTTGGGAGGCCAAACGAATACGCTGGGATTCGCCGCCGGATAAAGTCGGTGCAGAACGATTAAGCGAGAGATAGGACAAGCCGACCTCTTTCAAGAAGGCCAGACGAGACAGGATTTCAGCAATGGCATCCTTTGCAATCGCATTTTCTCTTTCATCATCCTTAATTGCATCGGCCAACATTATGAAGTAGTCTTCGGCTTCTTCAACTGTCATGTTGGAGATGTCTGCAATGCTCTTTTCGTAGAACAGAACGTTTCTGGCAACTTCATTCAGTCGCGTACCCGAGCATTCCGTACAGTTATTGGAAAGTTTCAAAGTTTCCGTATCTTCTTCATCAATGTTTTCTCTGGCCAGAGCATCTTGGAAGACGCCCAAGCCGTAACCTTGGCAGGACGGACACCAGCCAATCGCCGAGTTATACGAGAACAAACGAGGGTCAAGCTGCGGGAAGCTGGTCTCACATACGGGGCACGCGCGAATAGCTGAGAACGTTTCAACTTTGCCTCCGCATCTGACCTGGAGGACACCTTTTCCTAGCTCTAAGGCAGATTGAATGACATGATCCAGTTCTCTTTCTCTGTCCTTGCTGATGACAGTCTCGGAAACAACAAGATCAATATTGTGTTCTTTGAATCTGTCCAACGTACGGAACGGATAAGTTCCTACGATTTGTTCGTCGACAACAAGACGTTCAAAGCCTTTGTTATGGGCTTTTTCGAAGACTTCTCTGTACGAACCTTTACGGTTCTTAATAAGAGGAGCGGTAATCATCACGGACTTGCCGGAGAAACCGGAGATAACCTTTTCAATAATGGCATCTTTTGTTTGCGGACGAACCGGAACATGACAGGTCGGACAATATTGGGTTCCGAGCTTGAGGTAAATCAAGCGGAGGAAATGGTAAATCTCGGTCAAAGTAGCAACAGTGGACTTTTGGCCGCCGCGGGATGTTCTCTGTTCGATAGCGACGGTCGGAGGAATACCGTAAATTGCATCCACATCGGGCCGGCTTGCCGGTGCAACCATAGAACGCGCGAATGCGTTTAAGGAATCTAAATATCTTCTTTGCCCTTCATTGAAAACCAAATCAAAGGCGAGGGTAGACTTGCCGGAGCCGGAAACACCGGTAACTACCGTGAATTTATTTCTCGGAATCGTCAGAGAAAGATTCTTCAAATTGTGCTCGCGAGCGTTAACGATAGAAATCGCATCTTTCGGATATTGTTCTGCAATCTCTGTTTCTTCTGCCGGAGCATTCACAAAGTATGCGGTCGGATCTTTCTCGATAAGAGCCTGACGGTAGGAAGCCAATGCCTTTCCTGTCGGAGTTTCTTTAATAACGAAATGATCCGGAGTACCGGCAAATAATTCTTCGCCGCCTTTTTCTCCGCCTTCAGGTCCAAGTTCGATAATCCAGTCGGAACCGTCGATCACGTCAAGGTTGTGCTCGACGACCAGAACGGAGTGACCGTTGTCAACCAACTCGCGAAGAGAACTCATAAGCTTGGCGGTATCGTCGAAGTGAAGACCCGTTGTAGGCTCATCAAAGACAAACATCTTGTGCTTCTTGGAGCCGGCTTCATTAGCTGCTTCAATAAGATATTTCGCCAGTTTCAGACGCTGGGCTTCTCCGCCGGATAAGGTCGGCACGGGTTGGCCGAGTTTCAAATAGTTGAGACCTACCTTAACTAAAGGAGTTAAGGCATTGACGATATTTTTATTTTCCGAGAAGTAGTACAGAGCTTCCTGAACCGTGAGGTCAAGAACGTCAGCGATGTTCAAGCTTTTGCCCATACGGGTGATGTGCACATCAAGCGTGGAAGGGCGATAGCGCTTACCGTCGCAGTCCGGGCATTTGATGTATACATCAGACAAGAATTGCATTTCTTCATGTTGGAAGCCGCTTCCTTCGCAGGTCGGACAGCGCCCGTGACCGGAGTTAAAACTGAAGGTACCTGCCGTATAGTTTCTCTTCTGAGACAGTGGTGCGGCTGCAAAGAGGGCGCGGATGTAGTCAAATGCTCCGACGAATAGCGCAGGATTGCTTCGTGTCGTTTTGCCGATCGGAGTTTGATCGACAAAGATGACATCGTCGATTTTATCGGCGCCGATCAAAGATTCAAATTTGCCCGGCGCTTCGGTGGTTTGTCCTTTTTCTTGACGAAGGGCAGGAACCAAAATATCTTGCACCAACGTGGATTTGCCTGATCCGGAGACACCGGCAACGCAAACCAGATGGCCTAAAGGAATACGGATATCGATATTTTTCAGGTTATGTTCTTTGGCTCCTAAGAGAACTAAAGCGTCGCCGACAACATTAACTTTTTTGCGCTTTCTCTTATTGATGCGCAAAGCACCGCTTAAATACTTGCCGGTTAAGGTTTTAGCCTTCTTAATTTCCTGAGGAGTACCGTCAAAAACAATTCTTCCACCGTCAGCACCAGGTCCGGGCCCCATGTCGATGATTCTGTCGGCAGCCAGCATGACTTGAGGATCGTGTTCGACAACCACCAAGGTATTGCCGGCTTTTCTGAGCTTGCGCATGACGGAATTGACGCGGTCCATGTCTTGGGGATGAAGACCGATGGACGGCTCATCCAGCACAAACAAGGTGTTGACCAAAGAAGTGCCGAGTGCGGTAGTCAAATTAATTCTTTGGACTTCCCCTCCGGACAAAGTACGGCTTTGGCGATCTAAAGTTAAGTAGCCTAAGCCGACTTCTACTAAGTAAGAGAAGCGGGTACGGATTTCTTTAAGAAGCTGGTCGCAGGTTTTTTCCAGTTCAGGCGACAGGCTCAGTTCATCAAAGAAGACTTTAAGCCTTTCAATCGGCAGGAGCATGATGTCCTGCAGGTTCAGACCCGGAAGGTTCTGAAGAATTTTGTCGCTGAAGGATGAGCCGACGGGACGGAATCTTTGATAGGTTTGACCAGACCCTCCCAGTACCTTATCTGCAAGTTCTTTAGAGCCGATTCTCCAAAGCTGAGAGGCAGATTTCAGGCGAGAACCGCGGCATGTCGGACATTCGGAATATCCTCTGTAGCGGGACAGAAGCACGCGCACGTGCATCTTGTAGGCTTTGGTTTCAAGCCAGTCAAAGAAGTTTTTTACGCCGTACCATTTCTTGCAGCGGAAAGAAGTCCACTTCGGATCGCCTTCGAGGACGAACTTCTGCTCTTTTTGTGAAAGCTCTCTGAAGGGCTTGTTGATATCGATGCCTTCGAGTTTTGCATATTCGAGCAATTCTTTTTGACAATCTTCGAAGGAGGCCGTTGTCCAAGGCTTGATAGCTCCGTCTTTCAGACTTTTCGTGGTATCAGGCACAACGAGGTTGAAGTCAACACCGATGACGCGGCCGAAGCCCTTACATGTTTCGCAGGCGCCTAACGGGGAATTGAAGCTGAAAGTGGATGCATGAGGTTTAGAGTAAGTAATACCGCATTCGGCGCAGGAGAATTGACTGGAAAATTTCCATTGAGCCAGTTTTTCACCTTCCGGTGTTTCCGCTCTAATGTGCATGTGGCCTTTGCCGGTTTGCAGGGCATTTTCGATTGCTTCCATTATGCGGGACTTGTCGGAAGAGCTCTTGAAGCGGCCGGCGACAACTTCTACAACTGCCGGCCCTTTAGTCACATTTTTTAAAGGAGCGGCACGAGTGTAGCCCTGTGCGCTTAAACCGGCGAGAACGTCTTCCACCGGATAATCTTTGGGGACATCAACGGTAAAGCAAACATAAAGACGAGTGTTTTCCGGTAAGGATGCACAGTTTTCGATTAAAGAAGCATAGATATGTTCGGGACTGTCCTCTTTGACTTCTTTGCCGCATTTTTCGCAGTAAAGCACGGCAGCTTGAGCAAAGAGCATTTTCAAATGATCATTGATCTCGGTCATTGTCCCGACAGTAGAACGGGAGGTTCTAACCGGATTTGTCTGATCAATAGCAATAGCCGGAGGCACACCCTCAATCTTATCGACTTGAGGACGGTCCATTCTGTCCATAAATTGGCGGACATAAGGGCTGAAAGTTTCGACATATCTTCTTTGGCCTTCCGCATAAAGCGTATCGAACACCAAAGAGGATTTTCCTGAGCCGGAAACTCCTGTGACAACGGTGAATTTGTTGTACTCGAAATTAACATCGATGTTTTTTAAATTATTTTGTTTTGCACCGATAACGCTAATTCCGCTTGTTTTTGGTTGTGTCTGCATATCGAAATTAATTTTGTGTTCCATATAGTTATTTCCAGACCTCAAAAATGAAGATGGAAAATTTGGCCACGTTAATATATAACAAAACCGGATTGGAGAGGATCAGTACTGTTAGAAACTGTTTGATTTTGAAAGAAAATGAAATTAAGAGGGATGGCTGCAAGGTCATCAGCAGACGTAAAAAAACCGCCTTTCGGCGGTCTTTTGAAGCGGCTAATTAGTTGCCTCTTCTCTTAGCAGCGTTATCTTTAACTTGGCGGGTCAAAGAATCGAATGCTTGACGAACGGCGGCGTGTGCATCTTCATTCTTTGTGTTCATGATGAATTCATGTCCCGGGGCGTTGAGGCAAACGCGAACACTGCACTCACGGCCTTGGTTTTGATGTTTGCCTTCGCTTTCTACTGCAACGCGGCAGCTGATGAGGTCGGCATCAAATTTGTGAAGTCCTTCCACTTCTTTAGAAATTAATGCTTCGAGAGCTTCCGAGCGGTCGATACCATGAAAACTGATTTGTACCGGAAGTTTCATACATGCTCCTTTTTTTGTTGTTGTATGTGACTCTATTGTTTCACAAATTACGAAAAATTGTTAGGCCTTGTGCTTTTTGCAGTTAAGCGGGAAAATATACCTTTGTGTATGTTCACTTACAAGCCATGCCGAGAACTGCCAGCTACAGTACAAGCATCTTGCGAGCTGTATTTCACACTTGTTTTTTCTTGATTTTTTTTACTCCATAGAAAAAATCAAGATTCCGCACTCTTCTTCACCACTTGATTATTAATTTCCACCTAAAATAGAGAATCGTTTTGAGAACTCAATAATTTCCAAATTTTGTCCGGAGTGGGAATGGAAAAAGTATTTAAATCCGGTTTGATTAGAAACCGCAATTTAGAGCAGCTAAACCAGGAAACGGTCTGGGATGTCGTAATTATCGGCGGTGGTTCGACCGGTTCTGCAATTGCTTTGGATTCCGTATCACGAGGATTTAAGACGCTGCTGGTGAATTCGGGGGACTTTGCTTCCGGAAGTTCCGGCTCTTCCACAAAGCTAATCATGACCGGACCGTCCTGCTTGAAAGGAATCAAGGAGTGGAAACAGCTCAGAGAAGATTTGGAAGAAAGAAGGTATCTTTTAGCGAATGCTCCGCATCTGGTTAAAGAAAGGAGTTTCATCATTCCTTGCTACAAAGGTTCCACACTGGCCTTTTACTATTTCTCTTTGCTTGCCGGTGCTGCTGCGGGTTACGGCGGGTACGGAATGGGGCGCCCCCTTTATCTGAGGCCTGAAGAAGTTATCAGAAAATTGCCGGACGTCAAAGCAAAAGAATTAGTCGGAGGCGTCCAATTCAAGGCTGTTCAATTTGATGACGCAAGATTGAATATTGCTCTGATCAAGACAGCAGAGAAACAAGGCGCAGTTTGTCTGAACTATGTTTCTGCAAAAGAGCTGGAAAGAGATGCAAATGGCAGAATTCAGTCGGTTTCATTAGAAGACCAGCTTACCGGGCAGTCTTTCCGGGTTAAGTGCAAAATGATTTTTAATGCTGCAGGAGAAGGTGCCGATGCCGTTCGCCAAATGGCCTATGCCGAGGCAACTCCGTTGACTGAAGTAAAGAAATTTACCTGCATGGTCATGGAAGCCAGACATTTTGAAGGCGAGTACGGCATGCTTACTCCAAAGGCTAAAGGCGAGCAGCGCCTTTTCTGCACCCCATGGAACCGGATGGCAGAGGTTGGAGTTGTTGAAGAGAAAGAAGGCGAGGACAGCGGAACTGCCGTTACTCGTCTTATAGAAAAAATTAAGCCATTTTTAGAATTTTCCATTGACAGCAACAATGTCACGGCTTCTTTTTCTCATACCATTGTGACTCCAAAGAAGAATTTCGGCCGAGGACACGAAGGCAGCAACAGTCTAATCCTGACAGAGTTTGAAAATATGGTGACAGTTGTGGGCGGCGGCTGGAAGAACTATCGTCAAAGAGCAGAAAAAGCTATGACAGCAGCCATTGACGCCGGTCTTGTCTATAAAAAGCCGTGCTCCACAATGTTTATGTCAATCGCCAGAAACCATCACTTTGATCCGGAAGCTCTGGATAAAGGACTGGCAGACGGAAAAGACGTAACAGCTCAAGTGGTCGAATATGCTCAATATTGCTTAGAGCATGAATTCGCCTCCTGTGCCGAAGACGTTCTCTTCAGGCGCCTGAGAATCGGCCAAATGAGTGCTGCAGTTACTGAGAAGCTCAGACCGGAAGTGGAGAAAGTTTTCGCATAACCACTGAAAATCAATTGGTTATAAATTGTTTTTAAAGTAAAAAGAATTTATCTGCACACCGCCTCTTAAGGAAAGCTTCCGGAGGCGGTGTTAGCATTCTTGAGCTTGCTAAAAACTTTTTCCTATCTTCATGAAGATGTTCTTTCGTTTTTTTCTTTTGTTCTCTGTGCTCGCCATGACAGGATGTGCTTGGCATGGCGCGATGGATAAGAATTTTTACGCCCCGGCATCTGACAAACCGGCCTTTAATGCTGTAATCGGCGTGATGCCTAATCCTATTAACCCTCCGCAAAGCGTTAACTACAACGGCGGCAAGATTGATATCGATCTGGAGAACATCGGCTACGCGGTGACAGCCTCTTTAGATACGGTTTTTAAGAAAGCTAAATTGATTGACAGCTACAGTCAGTGTCCGGAATGCCAAGGATTTGTTCTCTATCAGGCAGGTTTCACCGTGAGAGAGGGACAGGCTAAGAAAGCAAGAATGACTTCCGGCATGGACTTGGAATTCTTAAATAAGGATAGGCAATATCTCACCGCCATAAAAGTAAATGATGAAGGAGGAGTTGGCTCGTCTTCCGGCCTCTTCTCCGGTTTACTGTCTCAAGAGCAGGATGGAAAAGAGGTTTTAGCGGCCATCCAAAACTCGACGGCGAAGATGCTCAAAGAAGGAGAGGGACGGATTCGTCAAAACCAAGTGATTGCCGAGTACTTTTCTCCTCAAGTCACACCGGTTGCTCAGCCGACCACAGAAGCCGCTCCGTCAGATCAGCCTAAGGCAGAAAAAGGCGTTAATTTTCAGAATTATTTAAATTCCACGGTCGTTATCCGCTCAGGAAGAGGCTTTGGCTCAGGCTTCTTTATTCATCCGACGCTGATAGTTTCCAACTACCATGTGGTTGGAAATAGTCCCAGAGTTCAGATCAAACTTAGAAACGGAAAGGTGTTTACGGGAAATGTGGTTTCTCTCGATTCTCAGAACGATTTGGCGCTGATTCAAGTTCCTTATCAATCCAAATCCTTTCTCGACTTTGATGTGCAGCCGACCATTGGTGGAGAAGTTTTTACCGTTGGCGCTCCGCAAGGATTCGAATGGACGATTTCCCGGGGCATAGTCAGCGGACTACGAAATCTGGACGGCATTAAAGTGGTGCAAACTGATGCATCGATTAGCCCGGGCAACAGCGGCGGTCCATTAATTTCTTTGAAGACCGGAAAGGTATTAGGCGTCAATACAATGGTATGGGCCGAGGAGCGTTCGCAGAATATTAATTTTGCCGTCTCTTCCTCTGTCGTTCAGAATTTCTTGATTGAAACTTTTAAGCGCTACGGACTTTCCCCGTCCGAGCTGTAGCAGTAATTTACGACCATATACATAAAAACGGCACCGAAAAACGGTGCCTTTGGTTTTGAGGACTGCAGGTTAATCTTTCCAACCGTAGAATTCTTTAAGTACGTTCCAAGCTACTTGCTGAAGGTATTTCGCATCAGCAGGCTTCAGAGGCTTTTCGCATTCGCCTAAGAATTTGAAGCCTTCCGGAGACTTCTTAAAGAGTAATCCGTAAATCATGGCACCGTAGAGGTATGAACCGGCAGCGGTCGGGTGGCTCTTATCTTTTTGATGGAGGATTAAATCAGGTCTTTTCTTCAAGCTTTCTGCAAAGGCAAGACCGACCGGCAAGACGATGGCGTCATTGGCATTGGCTGCTTCAATAGTGGAATTCGCTAACTGACGCGTCTGTTCCGGTTTGTCCTGACGTGCCCACGTCATTACCACAATTGGTGTTGATCCGTGTTCGCGGACGGTTTCGATATGCTGTTTCAAGTATTTCTTGAAGTTCGGTACAAGCTTCGGATTGATTGGCTCGGTAGAAAGTGCCTGAAGAAGGACAACATCAAACATCGGAGGTGTTTTGCCGTCTTTGCTCTCTTTTACGTAGGGATCCCCTTCATGAGGAGTTAGGTACTCCTGAACATTATGGAAGGAGAGTTTCCCAGAAGAAATTGTTTGCAGACGAGCTTTCCATGGAGTCTTGCTTTCTTTTGCAAAACCTCTTACGTAACCGTGCACGCCGCAGTTGTAGAAGCTATAAGAGTTTCCAACATATAAGGCTGTAGATGGCTGATGGTTTTGAATATCGGTTACTTTCGGAGCTACATCAGTTTCAAGGGCGTTTACTGCTCCGGTAAAGGCAAAGGCTGAAACTACCGTCCATATAATCTTTCTCATCACATTCTCCAAGCTGATCATTCATGACTTTCAAGATTGTGGCGCTTTTTATCGGTTTTCTCCATGCGGTATGCGAAAGTTGGGTTTGCAGAAACAGCAAAAGAACGGTTAAGAGAAATTAATTTTTGCAAATCGAGAAGTTGAAAACCTCTTGATTTTTAAGATATAATCTGCGGTCTCTCTGTTGGAGCGTTGTCCTTTCGTCATCGCTCGTTCCGTTGTACTTAAAGTGATCAATGAGGATAACTCATTGATTGTAATGAATTAATTTGGATGAATAATCATCCTGCTTATAGGTGAAACGTAATGAAAACCTTCTCGGCTAAGCCGCTTGAAGTGAAGCGTGAATGGTATGTTGTGGATGCAACTAATAAGGTTGTAGGCCGCCTTGCCGCCGAAATCGCTCTCAGACTCCGTGGCAAAAACAAGCCCATTTATACCCCGCACGTTGATACAGGCGACTACATCGTTGTTATCAACGCTGACAAGTTGGTAATGACAGGCAACAAACCTGAAGATAAGAAATATTTCCGTCACTCCGGATACCCAGGCGGCATCTACGAAACAACTTTCCGTAAGATGCAAGAAAAGCATCCGGGCCGTGCTTTGGAAATCGCTGTTAAAGGCATGCTTCCAAAAGGACCACTCGGATATGCAATGTTCAAGAAGCTCTTCGTTTACGAAGGCAACGAACATCCACATTCCGCCCAGCAACCTAAACAGCTCGAGATCTAAAGATGATTGGTATTTACAACTATGGTACAGGACGCCGTAAAAGCTCCGTAGCCCGCGTTTTCATGAAGCGTGGTACAGGCCTTATCATCATCAACGGCCGTCCGCTTGATGAATACATTCCTCGCGAAACAGGCCGTATGGTCATTCGTCAGCCGTTAGTTTTGACTAACAATGTTGAAACATTCGACATTAAAGTCAACGTTCACGGCGGCGGTGAATCCGGTCAGGCCGGCGCTATCCGTCACGGCATCACACGCGCTCTCATCGACTATGATGAAGCATTGAAGTCCGTCTTGTCTCAGGCTGGTCTCGTTACACGTGACGCCCGCGAAGTCGAACGTAAGAAAGTCGGTTTGCGTAAAGCACGTCGTCGTAAACAGTTCTCCAAGCGTTAATTTCAACGCATCGGAACTTACAGTTACGATTCAAATATGGTCTGCACTTGCTGCGGACCAAAGCAAAAGCCTGAATTCCGGACCTCCTAGGTGATAAATCTAGGAGGTTCTTTAATTCCTATG